>NZ_JBFUCJ010000046.1:0-45447 GCF_056405295.1 Variovorax sp. P1_H2
AGCATGCGCAACCAGTTGCCGGCCACCGTCGAGGCGGTCGAGGCGACGGGCCGGATCGTGCGGGTGCGCATGCTGCTGGGCAGCACGCAGCGCCTTTCGGCCCGTATCACGCTGGAGAGCGCGGAACTGCTTGGCCTGGCCGAGGGCATGGGAGCGATCGCGCTGTGCAAGGCCACGGCGGTGCGGGTCGAACGGCTGTCGCCCGAGCGTCGCCCCAAGGGCAATCAACTCGGTGGCGTGGTCGCCGGCGTGGCCCGCGGCGCCGACGGCGACGAGATCTCGGTGGCGCTCGAAGGCGGCCTGGAACTGGTCGGCTTCGCGCCCAGCGGCAGCGGGTTGCGCGTGCGCCAGCGCGTGATGGCGGTGGTCGACGAAGCGGCCGTGGTGGTGGCGCTGCCCGGATGAGTGGCGCTCAGGCGGCGATGCCCAGCCGGGCGAGTTCCTGCCGGATCAGTTCCGCGTTGCCGGGCCGCACCAGCCGCCCGATCTCCTGGCCGTCGCGCATGAAGACCAGCGTCGGCCACAGCTTGACCCTGAACGAGCGGCCCAATGGGCGCCCGCTGCCGTCCTCGATCTTCAGGTGCCGCAGCGCTGGCGCGTCGGCCAGTGCCTCGGCCAGCAGCGGCTGCGCCGCCTTGCAGAAGCCGCACCAGTCGGTGCCGAACTCGACCAGCGTGGAACCCGACAGCGCGTCGACATCGGCGCGCGAAGGCGCCGCCGTTGAATAGCTTGAAATCATCACGCGATTCTGCGTGAGCCGAGCGAACGCTGCTCGCAGCTCAGCTGATCAAGCGGCCGTTGGAGCTGATGACCGCCACATCCACGAACTGATTGCCTTCGCGGTTGCCGCGGCCGAAATTGATCTTCACGCCACCGAGGTCGTAGCCCTCGATGTGCTCGAGCCCGGCGATCACGCTGGCGCGCGTCGGCGACGGGCCGGCACGGCGCAGGCCTTCGGCCAGCACGCAGGCGTCCATATAGCCCTCGAGGCTCGGCAGCGAGAACTCCTTGTTGCCGCTGGCCAGCATGTCGGCCTGGTAGCGCCGCACGATCTCGTACTTGGTCGCGAAGGGCGAGGGCACGACGATCGCGAAACCCAGTCCGTGCGCCAGGTCGCCCATGGCGCCGAGCGCGCTGGCCGTGATCGACAAGCCGTAGGCGTTGCTCTTGCCGCCGGCCTTGCGCAGCGCGCGCACGAAGGCCGGCGCGGTGCCGGCCAGGCCGATGATGACGATCTGCGGTGCGGCCGCGGCGATCTTCGCGGCGGCCGGATCGACCTCCATGCTGGTCGTGCCCGGCGTGCTCGCGATCACCGCCGGCTCGAGCTTGGCCTTGGTCAGCGCGGCCTTGAAGCCCGCCAGCAGCGACTGGCCGAGCGGATCTTCCGAATAGACGATGCCGATGCGCGACTGGCCGAGCACGGCCGCGGTGGCGATCAGGCGGTCGAGCTCCTGGTCGTAGTTGGCGCGCACCCAGAAGGCGTTCGGCGCCGCCTTCTTGCGCAGCGAGACGGTACCGGTGTTCGGTCCGACCACGGCCATGCCGGGGACCGCGTCGATGATCTCGGCGGTCTGCCGCGTGCCCAGCGGGTGCACCATGGCCAGCACCGAACTGTCGGCGGCGAAGGCGAGGGCGTTGGACTTGGCGATGTCGGGCTTGAACTGGTCGTCGGCCATCACCAGTTCGACCTTCGTGCCGTTGATGCCGCCGGCGCGGTTCAACGCGTTGATGTAAGCCGACGAGCCCTGGAACAGGCCGATGCCGTTGGCCTTCTCGACGCTGCTGTTGTCGAAGGAGGCGCCGACGCGGATCGCCCGGGCCTGCGCGAACACCGGCAGGCCGAAGCCGGCTGCGACACCGAGACCGGCGGCGCCGGCGATGCGCTTGACGACCTGGCGCCGAGTGGGTCTAGCCGGCAGGGAAAAGCAATTGGCCTCGGATTCGCGCATGGTCAACGTCCAATCAAGCCGCCGGGTTCGGCGCGCAGGTTTTAACAGACGCTGACAATAGCAACAAATTGTAAAAAAGTCACTAGCGCGGATCCCGGCCCAGCTTCCGGTACACCGTGGCGCGGCTGATTCCCAGTGCTCGTGCCGCTTCCGCCACATTGCCGCGGGCATCGTTCACGGCCTTGCGGATCAGCGCCGATTCGAGGTCGCGCAGGCGCGGCGGGCTGGCCGCCGCCGTCGAAGCTGCCACGGATTGCCGGGCCAGCCGGGGCCGGGCCTGCACCCGCAGGCCCGACCAGAGCGGGACCTCGAGCACCGCGTCGCCGCGCCGGGCGGCGTCGAACAGCATCTGCGGCGGCAGTGCGAAGAGATCGTTGCAGTGCAGCGCCGGCCGGCCGCCCAGCGGCTGGTGCAGCATGTGGCGCGCCGCGGCATTGGCGCCGCTCACGTGGCCATTGGGATCGACGCACAGCAGGCCCTCGGTGTCGGCGCCTGCGGCGCTGCCCGGCCAGCCGATCTGCAGCAGCAGCTCGCACGGGTGGCTCAGCACCAGGGCATTCTCGATGCTGCGCGCCGACGCCGCCGCGAGGTGGCGCAGCTCGGGCCGCTCGACCACCTGCACGCCGGTCAGGTCCAGCATGCCGATGCAGTCGCCCTGGGGACCGAAGAGCGGGGCGCCAGCGCAGCTGTAGATACTGGTGTCGTCGAAGAAGTGCTCGCCGCGATGCAGCCAGACCGATTCGTGCTCGGCCAGCGCGGCGCCGATCGCCGTGGTGCCGACCGCGCGTTCCGACAGGTCGACGCCGATGCGGGCGATGTCGCGCGCATGCCGGGCCGCCGGGTCGCTGCCCGAGGGCAGGGCGCCGACGTCCACCACGATGCCGTCGGCGTCGGTCAGGATGGCGAAATAGCGCGTGTCCGCGATCGCCCGCGACAGCCGCTCGAGCACCGGACGCGCCGCCGTGACGAGCGCCCGGTTGCGCTCGGTGGTCCGCCGCATGCCCTGGGCGGACACCGGATCGAAGCTGACGCGTTGTTGCGGCCGGTGGCCGGCGGCCAGGCAGCGCTGCCACGAGCGCACCAGCCATGGCGCGATGCGCGAGGCCGGCGGATCGGTTGCACGCTCTCCCTCGATCCATTCGCGGCGGGCCTGGGCAATGGACAGGGAGCGCTCGGGCAAGGGCGAGGCGGCGTGTTGCGTCATCGTGTGGGACATCGGGCCTGAGGCGGCGCCTGTTCGGGTCTCGCCGGAGGGCAAGCTGTTTCATTTTGAGAATTTCAGGGACAACGCGCAAGCGCCTAGGGTTTTGCCTAGGATGGTGCCCCCTAGGCACGGCCAAGATTCAATCCGCCGATTCAGCCATCACCTCTAACGGAGACAGCCACATGCAGGTTCCTTTCACGGTCAACGGCCGCGAGGTCACGGTCGACGCCCCCCCGAACACCTTCCTCGTGCAAGCGATTCGCGAGCATCTCCACCTGACCGGCACGCACGTCGGCTGCGACACCGCGCAGTGCGGCGCCTGCACGGTCCACGTCAACGGCCGGGCCGTCAAGTCGTGCAACGTGCTGGTCGCGCAGGTGGCCGGTGCCGAGATCACCACCATCGAGGGCATCGCGCAGCCCGACGGCACCATGCACCCGATGCAGGCCGCCTTCAAGGAGTGCCACGGCCTGCAATGCGGCTTCTGCACGCCGGGCATGGTCATGAGCGCCATCGACCTGTGCACCCACCACCCGAAGTCGAGCGAAACCGAGATCCGCGAGCTGCTCGACGGCAACCTGTGCCGCTGCACCGGCTACCAGAACATCGTCAAGGCGGTGCAGATGGGTGGCGAGGCGATGTCCGCCGCGCCCGCCAAGACCACGGCCACGGCCTGAGGAGCACACCATGGGCGCACCCGACTTCGCAGGCCTGCCGCACATCGGCGAGGCTTTCAAGCGCAAGGAAGACTACCGCTTCCTGACTGGCGCCGGCCAGTACACCGACGACATCGACCTGGCCAACCAGGCCCACTGCATCTTCGTGCGCTCGCCGCACGCGCATGCGACGATCAAGTCGGTCGACATTTCCGCCGCATCGAAGATGCCCGGCGTGATCGGCATCTTCAGCGGCAAGGACATCGAGGGGAAGATGGGCGGGCTGCCCTGCGGCTGGCTGATCAACAACCCCGACGGCACGCCGATGAAGGAGCCGATGCACCCGATCCTCGCGATCAAGAAGGTGCGCTATGTCGGCGACCATGTCGCGATGGTGGTGGCCGAGACCGTCGAGCAGGCCAAGAATGCGGCCGAGGCGGTGGTGGTCGACTACGACGTGCACCCGGCGCTGGTCAGCGTGGCCGACGCCGCGAAGAAGCAGAGCGGCGTCACCATCCATGACGAGGCGCCCGACAACCAGTGCTACAAGTGGGCGATCGGCGACAAGGCGGCGGTCGACGCCGCTTTCAAGAACGCGGCGCACGTCACCAAGCTCGACCTGGTCAACAACCGGCTGGTCCCCAATGCGCTCGAGCCGCGCGTCGCCATCGGCAGCTACAGCCGCGCGAACGAGGAGTACACGCTCTACGTCTCCAACCAGAACCCGCACGTCGAGCGCCTGCTGATGACGGCCTTCGTGCTCGGCCTGCCCGAGCACAAGGTGCGCGTGATCGCACCCGACGTCGGCGGCGGCTTCGGCTCCAAGATCTATCTCTACGCCGAGGACGTGTGCCTCACCTGGGCCTCGAAGCAGCTCAACCGCAACATCAAGTGGACCGGCGAGCGCTCGGAGTCCTTCCTCTGCGACGCGCATGGCCGCGACCACGTCAGCCACGCCGAGATGGCAATGGATGCGCAGGGCAAGTTCCTCGCGCTGCGCGTGCACACCGATGCCAACCTCGGCGCGTACCTGTCGACCTTCTCGACGGCCATACCGACCATTCTCTACGCCACCCTGCTCGCGGGCCAGTACACGACGCCGCAGGTCTACGTCGAGGTCGACGCCTGGTTCACCAACACCGCGCCGGTCGATGCCTACCGCGGCGCCGGCCGGCCCGAGGCCACCTACCTGCTCGAGCGGCTGGTGTCGCGCTGCGCCTGGGAAATGAACCTGGGCCAGGACGAGATCCGCAAGCGCAACTTCATCACCACCTTCCCCTACCAGACGCCGGTGGCGCTGCAGTACGACACAGGCGATTTCCACGCCTGCATGACCAAGGCGCAGGCCCTGGCCGACGTGGCCGGCTTCGCTGCGCGCAAGTCGGCCAGCGAGGCGCGGGGCTTGCTGCGCGGCATCGGCTATTCGAGCTACATCGAGGCCTGCGGCATCGCGCCGTCGAACATCGCGGGTGCGCTCGGCGCGCGCGCCGGCCTGTTCGAGTGCGGCGAGATCCGCGTCCACCCGACCGGCAGCGTGACCGTGTTCACCGGCTCGCACAGCCACGGCCAGGGCCATGAGACCACCTTCGCCCAGGTGGTGGCGGCGCGCCTTGGCATCGCGGTCGAGGCGGTCGACGTGGTGCACGGCGACACCGGCCGCGTGCCCTTCGGCATGGGCACCTACGGCTCGCGCTCGATCTCGGTCGGCGGCGCGGCGATCATGAAGGCGCTCGACAAGATCGAGGCCAAGGCCAAGAAGATCGCGGCCCACCTGATGGAAGCGAGCGATGCCGACATCGAGTTCGCCAACGGCGAGTTCACTGTCAAGGGCACCGACAAGAAGATCCCCTTCGGCCAGGTGGCGCTGACGGCCTACGTGCCGCACAACTACCCGCTCGACAAGCTCGAGCCCGGCCTGAACGAAACAGCGTTCTACGACCCGACCAACTTCACCTTCCCGGGCGGCACCTACATCTGCGAGGTCGAGATCGACAAGCAGACCGGCGAAGTCAAGGTCGACCGCTTCACCGCCGTCGACGACTTCGGCACCATCATCAATCCGATGATCGTGGAAGGGCAGGTGCTCGGCGGGCTGGTGCAGGGCATCGGCCAGGCGTTGATGGAGAACTGCGTCTACGACAACGATACCGGCCAGTTGCTCACCGGCAGCTTCATGGACTACGCGATGCCGCGGGCCGAGGACTTCCCGATGTTCAAGCTCGACACGGTGTGCACGCCCTGCACCCACAACCCGCTGGGTACCAAGGGCTGCGGCGAGGCCGGTGCCATCGGCTCGCCGCCGGCCGTGATCAACGCGGTGCTCGATGCGCTGGCGCCGTTGGGCGTCAAGGACTTCGACATGCCGGCGTCGCCGCACCGCGTCTGGGAGGCCATGCGCAAGGGCAGCACCACGGCGACCCAGCAGCCGCCGCAGCCGTCCCTCGCCGCCGGCACCCAAGGCCAGCCCGCTCCCTGAACACCCGGAAGGAAATCACCATGTACGCCTTCACCCTCGAACGCCCCACCAGCCTGGCCGATGCGGTCAAGCTCGCCGAAGCCGGCGCCAAGCCGCTGGCCGGCGGCCAGACCCTGCTGGCATCCATGAAGCTGCGGCTGTCCGCGCCCGAGCAACTGGCCGACCTCAGCGGCGTCAAGGAGCTCACCGGTATCAGCAAGGTCGGCGATGCCTTCGTGATCGGTGCCATGTCGCGCCACCTCGATGTCGCCAACAACGCCGAAATCAAGGCCGCCTACCCGGCGCTGGCCGACCTGGCCGCGCGCATCGGCGACCGGCAGGTGCGCGCCATGGGCACGCTGGGCGGTTCTGTCGCCAACAACGACCCGGCCGCCTGCTATCCCAGCGCGGTGCTGGGCTCGGGCGCCACCGTCATCACCCACAAGCGCGAGATCGCTGCCGACGACTTCTTCCTGGGCCTGTTCACCACCGCGCTGGAAGATGGCGAGTTGATCAAGGCGATCCGCTTTCCGATTCCGCAGCGGGCCGCCTACGTCAAGCTGCGCCAGAAGGCCTCCAACTTTCCGCTGGTCGGCGTCTTCCTCGCGCAGTACGCGAGCGGCGTTCGGGTGGCGGTGACGGGCGCCGGCAACGGCGTGTTCCGCCACAAGGGCCTCGAGGACGCGCTCAACAAGGCGTTCACGCCCGAGTCCGCGGCCGGCGTCAAGATCGACGCCACCGATCTCAACAGCGACCTGCATGCCTCGGCCGACTACCGGGCCAACCTGATCTCGGTATTGACGCAGCGCGCCGTCGCCCAAGCCTTGGGCTGACATTGGCCCCCACGCTCGGCACTTCGTGTCCTCGCTGCCCCCCGAGGGGGCCGCGGTCCGCCTTGGGGCGGCCCGGCGCCGGACCCGTCGCCGCTATCCTTTCGCCATGACTGAATCAACGCCTGCCACGACCTCGCCGTTCCCCTCCATCGATGCGGTCGTGCAGGCGCTGCAAGGCGTCGGCTACTACGCCGATCGACGGCTGGCGACCGCGGTGTTCCTGGCCCTCAAGCTGCAGCGCCCTCTGCTGCTCGAGGGTGAGCCGGGGGTGGGCAAGACCGAACTGGCCAAAGCGCTGTCGGCCGCGCTCGGGCGCGAACTGCTGCGCCTGCAATGCTACGACGGCCTCGAACAGCGCGAGGCGCTCTACGAATGGAACTATGCGGCGCAGCTGCTGCACATGCGCGCCGCCGAGGCCCATGGCGCCTCGAGCGATGTCGAGTCCGAGGTCTACCAGCCGCGCTACCTGATCCGTCGGCCGCTGCTGCAGGCGCTGCAGGCACCGCCCCCCGGCGCGGTGCTGCTGGTCGACGAGGTCGATCGCGCCGACGAGCCCTTCGAGGCCTTCCTGCTCGAGTACCTGGGCGAGTACCAGGTCAGCATCCCCGAGCTGGGCACGGTGCGGGCGCTGGTGCCGCCGGTCACGCTGCTCACCAGCAACCGCACGCGCGAACTCAACGACGCGGTCAAGCGCCGCTGCCTCTATCACTGGCTCGACTATCCGGAGCGCGAGCGCGAGCTCGCCATCGTGCGCGCCCAGGTGCCCGAAGCCGGCGCCGTGTTGTCGGAGCAGGTCGCGGCCTTCGTCGGCCGCCTGCGCACGGCGCCTTTCGCGAGTGCCTTCCAGCGCGCGCCGGGCATTGCCGAAAGCGTCGAATGGGCCAAGGCGCTGATCGCGCTCGACACCGTCGAACTCGATCCCGAGGTGGTGGTCGACACCGCCGGCATCCTGTTCAAGCAGCGCGACGATGTCGCCGCGCTGACGCGCGAGCTGGCCTCCGACCTGCTCAAGCCCGAGGAGGAGGCCGCGCCTTGACCGAGCGCGTGCAGCAGCTGGGCGATGCCCGCCGCGGCAAGCTGGCCGGCAATCTGGCGGGCTTCGGGCGTGCCTTGCGGCGTGCCGGCGTGCGCACCGACGCCATGCGCATCGGGCTGGCGGCCGAGGCCGCGATGCTGGTCGGCGTCGACAGCCGCATCGACCTGGCGGCCGCGATGGAGGCCGTGATGATCAGCCGCGAAGAAGACCGGATGGTGTTCCGCGAGCTCTTCGACGCCTGGTTCCGCGACCCCGAGCTGGCCAACAAGTTGCTGGCCCAGATGTTGCCGAGCGCCGAAGGCAAGGCCGAGCCCTCGAAGCGCCGCCCGCGGGTGCGCGAAGCCCTGGCGGCCCCGCGCGATGCGGTCAAGCCGGTGCAGACCGAGCGCGAGGTCGACTTCGATGCCGCGATGACCGCCAGCGATCGCCTGCGGGTGCACCATGCCGACTTCAATGCCCTCGGCGCCGCCGAGTACCGGCTGGTCGAGCGGCTGGCGCGCGACATCGCGTTGCCGGTTCCGACCCTGCCTTCGCGGCGGCTGCGGGTCGCCGGCGACGGCGGCGTGCATTCGCGCATGCACTGGCCCGGCGTGCTGCACGAGGCCGCACGCACCGGCGGCGAAATGCTGCGGCTGCCGAAGCTCTCGCGCCGCCGCCAGCCGCTGCCGCTGCTGGTGCTGGTCGACGTCTCGGGTTCGATGGAGCGCTATGCGCGCCTGCTGCTGGCCTTCCTGCATGCGTCGACGCGGCGCGCCGGTCGGCGCGACGTGTTCGCCTTCGGCACCCACCTGACCGACCTGACGCCGGCCTTCCGAATCGCCGATACCGATGCGATGCTGGCCGCGGCCGGTGCCGCGATCGACGATTTCGCCGGCGGCACGCGCTTCGGCGAGTCGCTGGCCCAGCTGCGCCACGCCCACGCGCGCCGCCTGACCGGTCGCCGCACGCTGGTGCTGGTGATCAGCGACGGCCTCGACACCGGCGAGCCCGAGGCGCTGGAGCGCGAGCTGCTCTGGCTCAAGCGCCATTCGCGCCGGCTGCTGTGGCTCAATCCGCTGCTGCGCTACGAGGGCTATGCACCGCTGGCGCGCGGCGCGGCGGTGCTGCACCGCCATGCAGACGCGATGCTGGCGGTTCACAATCTCAGTGCCCTCGAACAACTGGCCGCCAGCCTGGCGGCGCTGATGCGCGCCGGCCGCTAGCAAAATGACCCCCACGCTCCGTCACTTCGTGTACTTGCGGAGGCCTACGGTTCGACCCCTACCAACGACCACAAGGAACCCACCATGGAAATGCTCGGCAACCGCCGCCTCGGCGTCACGCAGCAACAGGCCTGGGACGCGCTCAACGATCCCGAGACGCTCAAGAAGTGCATCCCCGGCTGCGACCGGTTCGAGCTCACCGGCGACAACCAGTACACGGTCGGGCTGGCGCTCAAGATCGGCCCGGTGTCGGCCAAGTTCGCCGGCAAGGTGACGCTGGCCGACATCGAGGCGCCCGACAGCTACAAGCTGTCCTTCGAGGGCCAGGGCGGCGTGGCCGGATTCGCCAAGGGCTCGTCGAGCGTGTCGTTGAAGCCGGTCGCCGATGGCGGCGAGGGCTGCGAGCTCGACTACACGGTGCAGGCCCAGGTCGGCGGCAAGATCGCGCAGATGGGCCAACGCCTGATCGACGGCGCTGCCAAGTCGACCGCCGACGATTTCTTCAAGCGCTTCGACGCCGAGATGCAGAGCCGCTACGGCCCGCCGCCCGAAGTGGCGGACGAAGCCGCGCCCCCGGCCGAAAAGACCGGCGCGGTGGCGGGCTTCATGAAGAAGCTGGGCATCGGCAAGAAGGCCAGTGTTGACACCGACAAGGACGCCGGCTGAAGCGTCGGCGGGCAAAGGAACTGGGGGAACGATATGGAAAACCTCGACGTCATGGTGCTGCGCACCCTGCGCGACTGGCGGCTGGCCGGTCGCCGTGCACTGCTCTCCACCGTGGTGCGAACCTGGGGCTCGTCGCCGCGCCCGATCGGCTCGATCATGGCGCTGGCCGAGGATGGCGCGGTGGTCGGTTCGGTGTCGGGCGGCTGCATCGAGGACGACCTGATCGCGTGCTACAGCCGCGCCCATGGCGACGGCGTGATGCCGACGGGCGCGCCGGCGCTGCTCAAGTACGGCATCACCGCCGACGAGGCGCATCGCTTCGGGCTGCCCTGCGGCGGCACGCTCGAACTCCTGCTCGAGTACGACCCCGACGCCGGCTCGCTGCAGACGCTGGTGGCGGCGCTCGAAGAGGGGCGCCTGATGCAGCGCACGGTCAGGCTGGCCGATGGCGCGGTGACGCTGGCCGAGGCCGGCTCGCCGGCCGAGCTGTCGGTCGACGACACCGAGCTGGTCAACACCTTCGGACCCGAGTACCGCATGCTGCTGATCGGCGCCGGCCAGCTGGCCGAGTACCTGGCGACGATGGCCAAGTTCAGCGGCTTCGCGGTCACGCTGTGCGATCCGCGGACCGAATACCACACGGCCTGGACCTTGCCCGGCGTGGCGATCACCACCGAGATGCCCGACGACGCCGTGATCGCCTTCAAGCCCGATCGGCGGACCTGCGTGGTGGCGCTCACGCACGACCCCAAGCTCGACGATCTGGCGCTGCTCGAGGCGCTGCAGAGCGAGGCCTTCTACGTCGGCGCCATCGGCTCGCGGCGCAATGCCGAGGCGCGGCGCGAACGCATGATCGAGCATTTCGAGCAGACCGCGCAATCGCTGGCGCGCCTGCGCGGCCCGATCGGCATCTACATCGGCAGCAAGACGCCGCCCGAGATCGCGGTCAGCGTGATGGCCGAAATCCTGGCGGTGAAGAACGCGGTGACGCTGCCGCGCGAGGCCGCGGTGGCGGTGGCGAAGTCGGCCGCAGGCTGAAGAAGCCGAGCGGTGCGTCGAGGGACTGCCGGAGGCGATCCACGGAGTCAGGGCTTTCGCGGGCCCAGCAGTTCGGCCAGGAAGGTGGTGTTGCGGCCCATCGCGCGCTGCATCTTGCGCGACTCGCGGGCTTCGGTGCTGGCCATCGAGAAGGCGAAGAAAGCGGCGATGACAACGAAGCAAAGCCCCGCCGCGATCAGCAATCCGGTCAGCGAAGCAACCCAGTAAGCCGCCGCGAGGACTGCGATGTTGACGAACAGGATGAGTGCGCGCATGGCGCTCAGGCTATCAGAGAAGGCCGAGGCGCCGGCGTGAAATAGTGCACGGAATCGAGTTCCGTCACCGGCTATTCGGCCGCGCCGGCGTGCCCGCCCGCGCTGCCTTCGAAGATCGACAGCAGCAGGGGCGTCAGGGCGTGCATTCGCGGCGTCGAGGCTTGTGGCGGCGGCAGCAGTCCGGGGCTGAAGCCGGCGGCCTCGAAACGCTCGAGCAATGTGCGGTCGGCGCTGATGACGTGGATCGGCACGTCCCAGGAGGCATCGCGCCCGCTGACGCTGGCCATCGGCTGGTGGTCGCCGATCACGACGGTCACGAGCCGCGGCGGCGCCGGGCCCGCGAGGTAGTCGCCGAGCCAGCGAAAGGTGTAGTCGAGCGATTCGACATACGACGGCACCGGCGCCAGCCACGAGACCGGCTGGGCCAGCGCCTCGTTCAACGCGGCCGGCGCATAGGCATCGGCACGCAGCAGCCGCGGCCAGTCGGCGACGTAGGGCGCCAGCGGCCGGAACGGCGCGTGACTGGCCAGCGTCGGGAAGACCACCAGCCGCGGCTGGCGGCCCGCGGGCGGCCCGGCCAGCTCCTGCGCATGCAGCAGCGCCATCGACGCCTGGTCCGGCACCAGCCAATGGCCGAAGGGCGGTCCGCGGTAGCCGATGCCATGGGCATCGGCGTAGCGGTCGAAGCCGTAGAAGCGGCCTTCGGGCCAGGGCCCCTGCAGCCCGGGCATCCAGTTCACTGTGCGATAGCCGTGGGCCTTGAATTGCTTCACCAGCGTCGGTCGGTCGGTGGCCAGCAGCAGCTCGTAGTCGCCCGGTCGCTGCGTGTCGACGCCGCTCAGCAGCGCCGCGTGGGCCAGCCAGGAGCCGCCGCCGAAGGTCGGCGAGCGCACGCGCGCCGAGACCACCTGGCGTCCGCCGGCCTTCAGCGCCAGGGCCAGCCGTTCGCGGGCGGCGGCCAGGCTGGCCGCCTGTCCCGGATCGTCGAGCGTGGTCACGCCATAGGATTCGACGAAGAGCAGCAGCACGTCGGCACCGCCGAGGCCCGTGAGCGGCGCGTCGAAGGATGGGCTCGCCGTCAGCCTCGAGGCTGTGTGCCCCGGCGTCCACAGGCCCGCGAGCAACTCGGCCTGGGCGGCGATGATCGGCGCCACCGGCATCGAGAAGAACCAGCGCGTGTTGCGGCCGCCGACGCCCTGCAGCGCGAACGCCGCCAGCAGCGCGGCGCCAGCCAGGCCGATCGCCGGCAGCGGCCGCCGCCAAGCCAGCGCGCGCGCCAGCCTCGACCAGCAGCGGTGCGCCAGTGCGTAGAGCGCGCCCACGGCAGCCAGCACGGCGACCCCTCCCAGCGCGATCTGCCAGCCGGCTGCATTGCCCATCCGCAGCACCTCGAACAGGTGCCGCCCGTCCCAGTACAGGTTGATCTGGCGGCCGAACACCGCCGAAGCCGTGACCTCGGCATAGCGGGTGGCGACCCACAACACCGTGAGCAGCGACAGGCTGCGCAGCAGCGGCGCGCCCGCGCCGCCCCGCACGCGGATCCAGATCGCCAGCGCCAGCGTCGCCATGCAGAGCTCGAAGGACAGGCGCGGGCCCGGCAGCGCCCACCAGGTCGGCCAGAGGTTCTCCAGTGTCAGCAGCGCATTGAGCAGCGCGAAGGGCAGGCCGAAGCGCAGCAGCCAGCCACCCCATCCGGGCCAGCGCGCCGTGGGCCTCACTTGCGCTGCGCCTCGAACTCGATGATCAGCGGCACCTCGTCGCCGACCCATTCGTTGGCGACGCCATAGGTCATGCCGTGGCTGCTGCGCTTGAAGCTGCCGCGCGCCGAGACCCCCATGGTGTAGACCTTGTCGATCGGCGAGGGCCCGCTCTTGTTCCAGGTGGCGGTGAGCGTCAGCGGCTGCGGCCGGCCCAGCAGATCGAGCTGGCCGGGGATCTCGAACGTGCGTTCGCCGGTGCGCCGGGCGCTGTCGGCGGTGAACACCATGCGCGGGAACTGCGCCGTGTTGAGGAATTCCGCGCTCTTCAGGTGCTGGTCGCGCTTGGCGTAGTTGCTGAACACGCTCTGGGTGTCGACCTCGATGCGCAGCTTGCCGAGCGCACCGGTGGCCTCGTCGAAGTCGTAGCTGCCGCGGGCGGCGCGGAACATGCCGAGCACCTTCGCATAGCCCAGGTGATCGACCATGAAGGCGACGGTGATGTGGTTCGGATCGAGCTCGAAGTGCGCCGGCTCGGCGCTCGCCGGCGCCGCCCATGCGCAAAGGCCGAGCAGGACGGTGGCGCTCGCAGCGCGGACGCGCGAGGTCGTCATGGCGCAGGCTCCACGGCCGAAGGGCGTCCACCGTGTCGCAGGCGCTGGCGGGCCAGCCAGCCCAGGTCGGCCGCGAAGGACGCGGCCAGCGCAGCCAGGCTGGCGGCGGCGATGGCGTGGCTCCAGGGCACCGCGATGATCGGTCCGAGGCAGACGATCAGGCTGGTGATCTGCGCCACGCACACCGCCTTGCGCCGCAGGCTCGGGGGCAGCGGGCGCGCCAGCCAGGGCAGGGCCGCCGCTGCCGCCACGAAGGCATAGCGCATCAGCCCGGCGGCGAGGATCCAGCTGCCGGCCTTGTCGAAGTGGATCACCAGCAGCGACAGCACGAGCACCAGCAGGGCGTCCGTCTCCATGTCGAAGCGGGCGCCGAAGTCGCTCGCCAGGCCCCGCGTGCGCGCCAGCGGCCCATCGAGCGCGTCCATCAGCGCCGCCGTGGTGGCGACCACGATCGCGGCCCAGGCCGCGGCCGCGGGATCGGCGAAAGGCTCGCCGATGCCGGCCGCGAGCAGCGCGACCCCCGCCAGGCGCGCCAGCGTCAGGCGATTGGCGCCGCCGAAGCGTGYGTGCGGCGCATGGGCCGGCAGGGCCCGCAGCACCATGGCGAAGGCCAGTCCGAACACGGCCAGCGCGCGAACGACGAACCAGGGGCCGAGTCCGGCGGCGACGGTGGCGCCGGCGGCCGCCAGGATCAGCAGCGGCAGGCAGGACAGCGCGTCGCGCCATGCATCGCGGCGCAGCGCTTTCGCCTGCGCGGCCAACACGGGCCCATCGTCGGTGGAAGTCTGCAAGGGCATCGCCTTAAGATGGCTCTCCATCGGTTCGAAATCCTTGGGCTCGCGAACTGCGGGCGCTGAAAGCATGCCAGCATATTCCTCTCGCGTCATGTCCGCCGAGCCCCGCGCCTGCTGGATCGAAGCGCCGGGCCGGGCCGTGATCCGGACCGAACCGGGCGCAGCGCCCGGCAGCGGCGAGGTCGAGGTTCGGGCGCTTCACAGCGCCGTCAGCCGGGGCACCGAGATGCTGGTGTTCCGCGGCGAGATTCCCGAGAGCGAATTCGAGCGGATGCGTGCGCCCTTCCAGCAGGGCGACTTCCCCGGGCCGGTCAAGTACGGCTATGCGAGCGTCGGCATCGTCGAGCAGGGTCCGGACGCATTGCGAGGCCGCGCCGTTTTCTGCCTGCATCCGCACCAGACCCGCTACCGGGTGCCGGCCGATGCGGTGCATCCGCTGCCCGACGGCCTGCCGCCGGCGCGCGCCGTGCTGGCCGCCCACATGGAGACCGCGGTGAATGCGCTCTGGGACGCGGCGCCGCGGTTGGGCGACCGCATCGCGGTGGTGGGCGGCGGCGTCGTCGGCCTGCTGGTCGCCTGGCTGGCGGCCCGCTTGCCGGGCTGCGAGGTCGAGCTGATCGATCTGCGGGCGTCCCGGCGCGCGGTGGCCGAGCGGCTCGGGGTGGCGTTCGCGCAACCCACCGGCGCACGAACCGACGCCGACCTGGTGCTGCATGCCAGTGGCCAGCCCGAGGGCCTGGTCACGGCGTTGCGGCTGGCCGCCTTCGAGGCCACGGTGATCGAGCTCAGCTGGTACGGACGGCGGGTGGTCCCGTTACCGCTCGGCGAGGCTTTCCATTCACGGCGGCTGGTGCTCCAGAGCTCGCAGGTTGGGCAGGTGGCGGCGGCGCAGCGCAGTCGCTGGTCGCACCGGCGCCGCCTCGCGCTGGCCTTGTCGCTGCTGCGCGATCCGGTGCTCGATCTGCTGGTTACCGACAGCGCGCCTTTCGAGCAGCTGCCCGAGGTGCTGGCGCGTCTCGCCGCCGGCGCGCCGGACACGCTGTGCCAGCGCATCGACTATCCCTGAAACCGAAACCGACTGGACCCAGCATGTACAGCGTCAACGTCCGCGACCATTTCATGATCGCCCACAGCTTCCGCGGCGAGGCCTTCGGGCCGGCCCAGCGCCTGCACGGCGCGACCTACGTGGTCGATCTCGAATGTCGCCGCGCCGAGCTCGATGCCGACGGCATGGTGGTCGACATCGCGCGGGCCACCGAAGTGCTGCGCAGTGTTCTGAGTGGACTCAACCTGCGCAACCTCGACGACGATCCGGCCTTCGAAGGGCGCAACACGACCACCGAATTCATGGCCCGCGTGATCTTCGACCGCATGGCCGCGCGCATCGCGGCCGGCGATCTCGGGCCCCATGCGGGCGGCCTGTCGGGCTTGCGCGTGCGGCTTCACGAATCGCACGTGGCCTGGGCCGCCTACGAGGCCGCACTGCCGGCGGCCACCGATTGACCGCGCGCTGCAGCTTCCTGGTGCCGGGCGAGCTCGGCACCCGCACCGGCGGCTACACCTACGACCGGCGAATCATCGACGGCCTGCGCGCCGCCGGCTGGCAGGTCGACCTGCAGTCGCTGGGGCCCGGCTATCCCGATCCCGATGCGTCGGCCCTGGCCACGGCTCGCCGCGTGGTCGAGGCACTGCCCGATGACGCGCTGGTGGTGGTCGACGGCCTGGCTTTCGGCGTACTGGCCGATGTGGCGGCGGCCCACGCGCGGCGGCTGCGATGGGTCGCGCTGGTCCATCACCCGCTGTCGCTGGAGACCGGGCTCGGGCCCGGGCGGCAGCGCGCGCTGTTCGACAGCGAGCGGCGCGCGCTGGCTTCGGCGCGTGGCGTGATCGTCACCAGCCGCGCCACCGGGCGGGCGCTGGCCGCCTTCGATGTCGATGCCGCGCGGATCGCCGTGGTCGAACCCGGCACCGATCCGGCTGCGCTGGCGCAGGGTTCGGGCTCGGCCGCGCTGGCGCTGCTGTGCGTCGCCACGGTGACGCCGCGCAAGGGCCACGCGCTGCTGATCGAGGCGCTGGCAGGCCTGCAGGATCGCCCGTGGACGCTGCTTTGCGCCGGCAGCCTCACGATGGATGCGGCCTGCGCCGCGGCGTTGGCGGCGGCGATCGACGCCCACGGCTTGCAGGGGCGCGTGCGGCTCCTGGGGGAGTGCGACGAGGCCGGGCTGCGCACGCTCTATGCGACTGCCGACGTCTTCGTGCTGCCCTCCTTCCACGAGGGCTACGGCATGGCGCTGGCCGAGGCGCTGGCGCATGGCCTGCCGGTGATCAGCACGCTGGCGGGCGCCATTCCGGACACGGTGCCCGCCGCGGCGGGCCTGCGGGTCCCGCCGGGCGACATCGGCGCGCTGCAGGCTGCCTTGCGGCAAGTGCTGGACGATGCCGGCCTGCGGGCAAGGCTTTCCGAAGGCGCGCGCGAAGCTCGGCGCAGCCTGCCAACCTGGGACGTCAGTGCGGCGCGCTTCGCCGCTGCGCTCGATGCCGCCGACCGGGCAGCGCTCGCATGACCGGCTTCAGCGCCGACTGGCTCGCGCTGCGCGAGCCCTTCGATCGATCGGCGCGCGGCGCGTCCTTCAGCGCGTTCGACCTGCCGGGGTTGGCGCGGCGCCTGCGTGGTGGCGCGTCGACCCTCGGGGTGCTCGATCTGGCCTGCGGCACCGGTGCCAACCTGCGCGCGCTGGCCCCTCGGCTGGGGGGGGCTCAGCGCTGGCTGCTGGTCGATCATGATCCGCTGCTGCTGGCGACGCTGCCCGGTGCGCTCACCGCCTGGGCTGCATCGCGGGGCTTCTCATCGCACGCGAACGGGGAGGGCTTGCGGCTCGAAGGGCCGGACTGGCACGCCGACGTGGAGCCGCTGCGGATCGATCTCGCGCAGGGACTGGCCGCGCTGCCCCTGGCCGAGGTCGGGCTGGTCACGGCGTCGGCGCTGCTGGACCTGGTGTCGGCCGCCTGGCTCGACGACTTGCTGGTGCGTGTCCAGGCGGCGAAGGTGGCGCTGCTGTTCGCGCTCACGGTCGATGGCCGTGTGGACTGGGCGCCCGAGGTGGCGGGCGACGAACTGCTGACGCGGCTGTTCGAAGCGCACCAGCAGCGCGACAAGGSTTTCGGCGCGGCACTGGGCGGCGCGGCGGTGGAGCGGGCGGCCGAACGGCTGCGCGCGCTGGGCTACGAACTTCAGCACGCGGCCAGCGACTGGCAGATCGACGGCAGCGAGAGCGCGCAGGCGCAAGCCATGCTGGCAGCGATGGTGGCCGGCTGCGCTGCCGCGGCCTGCGAGCAGGCGCCGGAACTGGCATCCGCCATCTCCGATTGGGTGATCGAACGCACGCGCCTGCTGGCCGGCACCCGCCTTCGCATCGGCCATCGCGAGCTGCTTGCGACGCTGCGCTAGCTTTTGGACGCCGCCGCGCGCAGGTCCAGATCCCACAGCACATCGGCGCCCATGCGATACACCCGGCTCGGCGGCCGCAGGCAGTCGCGCATCGCGGCGCTGCGTGGCAGCTGCAGGCCGGGCCGGCCGTCGCCGATGATCACCGGTGCGATGCACAGGTGCAGCCGGTCGAGGCAGCCTTGTTCGATGAAACGCGACACCGTGACGCCGCCGCCTTCGACGAAGAGCACGCCCAGCCCGCGCTGCTGCAAGGCCAGCTGCAGGGCGCGCAGGTCGGCGCTGCCGTCGGGCCGCACGAGGCCGCGCACCCCGAGCACCTGGTCGACGCCGACGCGCCGCGAGGCTTCGGCGGCGCGGCCGGCATCGCAGGCGAGCAGGGTCGGTGCCTGTCGGTCGCAGAAGACGCGCAGCGCCGCCGGCAGCCGCAGCGCCGGGTCGAGCAGCACGCGCACCGGATGCGGGCCGGCCACGCGCCGCGTGGTCAGCTGGGGGTTGTCGATGGCCGCGGTTCCGGCGCCCACGATGACCGCGTCGCACAAGGCGCGCAGGCGGTGCAGGTGCACCAGCATCTCGGGCCCGTTGACGTAGTTGGAGTCGCCGCCATGGGTGGCGACGCAGCCGTCCAGGCTCTGTCCGAGCTGGCCGATCGCCCAGGGCGTGCCGGCGCGCGGGTGGTCGAACAGGGGCTTGAGCAATTCGAACAGCGCGACAGCCTCGTCGTCCCACAGGCCCTGTAGCGCGAAGCCCTGCGCTGCGCTCCAGGCGATCGGACCACGGGCGTCCGCCGGTGGCGGCGCGTGGCGGCCGCGCCGACCTGCCGCGATCTCCAGGCACAGGGGCCACAGCGCATCGATGCCGGCAAGGGGGGAGGCGGAGGGCATCATTGGTGGGGTATCGCCTACCAGCGAGGCGTGTAGTAGGGGTCGTCCTGCGTGTCGCGCGGTGCCTGGGCGTTGCCGTGGAGCGCCAGCACGACCGCGGCGGCGACCCAGAGCGCGGCCACCGCCGCGACGATCAGTGCTTCCGCCGCAGGATGCCGTCCGCGCCACACCCAGCGCACCATCGGCCCGGACAGCAAGGCGCCGGCCAGCAGCAGCAGGACCTCGGACTGCACCGGCGTCAGCAGGGCCACGCCCTGCGCCAGCGTCAGCCAGGCGATGACGGACACCACCGCGCCGCAGGCGCCGAAGCCGATGCGGGCGCTGGGCCAGAGCCACAGCGCGCAGCCGGCGATGGCGGCCGCGAGCGACAGGCCCAGCTCGAACAGCAGCGCTGATCCACCGATGAAGGCCACGGCCGCCAGCCCGATGCCCGCCACCACCAGGCTCGCCGGCGTCCCGGCTTGCTCGGGCGGGGCGCCCAGCACCGCAGCGAGCGCCACGGCCCCGACCGCCCAGGTGGCGGCTTGCAGCGCCAGAGGCTGGTCGCTGAGCCCGGCCAGCACCAGCGCCCACAGGACGCAGCTTGCGAGCCAGCTGGTGCGTTTCAGCGCCCGCATGCCTTCGAGGCCGAGGCCGAGCAGCGCGGCGGCAGCGTAGATCCAGGGCAATTCCTCGGTCAGGCTGCCGGGCCACAGCTGCCAGCCGAGCGCCCATGCGGAGGCGACGATGATCGTCGATGCGGCGCCCGACGCGGCCCAGCGCCGGCCGTGGACCGCGCCCAGGCCGGCGCGCAGCAGGCCGGTGGCCGCGAACGACAGCAAGAGCGGCAGCGCGAGGCTTTCGAACAGCGGGTGATGGAAGTCCATGCCGGCAAGCTCATGCCGGTCGGGTCGAGGTCGTCGGCGAGACGTCTTGCGCCACGGCCGCATCGTGCTGCGCGGCGAGCGCGCGCCGGAAGCCCTTGCGCTGCTGCAGCCGCTCCCAATAGGCCGCCACCGCGGCCGGGAAGCGCGGCACCAGGTCGAGCTCGTTGGCCAGCATCAGCGCGTAGCCGACCGAGACGTCGGCCACGGTGAAGCGGTCGGCGGCGAGGTATTCATGCTGCTCCAACACCGCGTCGATGCCGCGCAGGCGGGCGATGAACCACTTGGCGTAGTCGTCCGCTGCCTGCGGCAGCTTGCGTTCGTCGGATTCGAAGCGGCCGTAGCGCAGCACGATGGTCTGCGGGAAGGTCAGCGTCGCCTCGCCGTGATGCAGCCAGTTGAGCCAGGCGCCGAAGTCGGGCTCCCCCGGCAGCACTGCGAGCCCGTGCCGGTTGTCGGGGTCGCAGCGCTGCACCAGGTACTGGCACATCGCGGCCGATTCGGTCATGCGCGTGGCGCCGTCGAGCAGCAGCGGCACCGTGCCGAGCGGATTGAGTTCGAGGTAGCTGCGCTGGAGTGCGCGCGGCGGAAAGGGCAGCATCCGCAGCTGGTAGGGCGCACCCAGTTCCTCGAGCGTCCAGAGCGGACGGAAGGACCTGGCACTGACGCAGTGGTAGAGCTCGATCATGCCAATATCATCTCCCGCAATTCGCGCTTGAGTATCTTGCCCACCGGGCTGACCGGGAACTCCGTCATGATCTCGAGCCGCTCGGGCAGCTTGAAGGAGGCGATCTTCTGCTGCCGCAGGTAGGCGATGAGTTCGTCGAAGCCGAGCGTGGTGCCGGGGTGCAGGATGACGCAGGCGCAGGCCCTTTCGCCGTACACCGGGTCGGGCAGGCCGACCAGCGCCACGCCCTTGACCTGCGGCAGGCCGAAGATCAGGTTCTCGATCTCGTCGCAGCTG
Source organism: Variovorax sp. P1_H2 (assembly GCF_056405295.1). Classification (NCBI taxonomy): domain Bacteria; kingdom Pseudomonadati; phylum Pseudomonadota; class Betaproteobacteria; order Burkholderiales; family Comamonadaceae; genus Variovorax; species Variovorax sp. P1_H2. Next base: position 20,576 of record NZ_JBFUCJ010000046.1, read on the forward strand.
ATCTTCTCGCCGCCGCGGTTGATCAGGTCCTTGCGCCGGCCTTCGGTGAAGACGTGGCGCCCGCGCTTGCGCACGATGTCGCCCATGCGGTAGAAGCCATCGGCCGTGAAGGCCTCGGCGTTCTTCTCGGGCGCGTGGTAGTAGCCGCGGATGGTGTAGGGACCGCGCGTGACCAGCTCGCCGGCCCGGCCGTCGGGCACTTCGCGGTCGTCGTCGTCCAGCACCTTGATCTCGTCGTATTCGCTGACCGGCGCGCCGGAGCTTTCGAACAGCAGGTCTTCCGGGTCATCGAGCCGCGTCATGTTGATCAGGCCTTCGGCGGTGCCGTAGATCTCCTGCGGCGTGCAGCCGAAGCGGCTGGCCAGGCGCATCCGCAGCTCGGGCGCGAGCCGCGCGCCGCCGTTCTGGATGACCTTCAGCGAGGAGAGGTCGAAGCGCTTGGGCACCTCGCTGTCGAGCCAGCCGGCGATCAGCGGCACCACGCCGGCGATCACCGAAACCCGCTCGCGCTCGACGGCGGCGAAGATGGCCTCGGTGTCGGTGCCCGTCGCGATCACCGTCGTGCCGCCGGCCGAGAAGGTGCCGAGCAGGCCCGGCGAGGCCAGGTTGTAGTTGTGGCCCAGCGGCAGGATCGCCATGAAGACCGTGTCGCGGTCGAAGCCGGCCGCGCGGGCACAGAGCCGGGCGTTGAGCACGTAGTCGTTGTGGGTGCGCGGGATCAGCTTCGACACCGAGGTGGTGCCGCCCGACAGCAGCATCGTCGAGACCTCGTCGGGCGACGGCCGCACCGCAGCCAGCCGGGCCACCGATTCGCGGTCGGTCACCGAATCGCCTGCGATCAGCGGGTCGAGCGCGCGCTGTCCCGGCGCCGGTTCGCCGGCAACGATCAGGTGGCGCAGCGAGGAGAACTCGGCCGCCATCTCGGCCGCCATCGGCCGGTAGTCGAAGCGGCCCATCACGTCGGGCAGCAGGTAGGCGCTGGCACCCGAGGCGCGGATGAAGTGGCGCACCTCGGCATGCCGGTGCGCCCGCAGCGCCATCACCGGGATCGCGCCCATCCAGTTGAGCGCGAGGTAGGCGATGACGAACTCCGGCACGTTCGGCAGCTGCACCACGACGCGCTCGCGCGGCTTCAGCCCGAGATCGAGCAGGGCCACTGCGAGGCGGCGCGAATCGCGCACCAGTTCCTCGTAGCTGATGCGCCGGTCGCCGAAGACCAGCGCGGTCTTGTCCGGCACGGAGCGCATCGTGCGCTCGACCATTTCGGCCACCGTGAGGTCTTCCCACAGGCCGAGCCGGCGGTATTCGGCCGCCGCTTCGGCGGGCCAGGGGACGCAGCCTTCGAGCATGGTGGGTTCCTCCGGTTCAGAAGCTGAGTTCAGGGTGCAGCTTTTCGTAGGCGGCTGCGAGTTCGGGGTCGCGCTTGCGGACGTCGGCATGGTCGACCCGGCCGCTGCGCGTGACGTAGTCGTAGGCGAAGGAGATCGGGTCGAGCGGCAGCTTGGGGCCGAGGTTTTCGTACCACTCGGTGCTCTTGATGGCCGCCTGCTGCAGCGCGTCGGAGCCGGGCTGGCGGATTCGCACGAATTCCTCGAGCATCTTCGGCACGTCGGGTCCGCAGGCCTTGAAGGCGTCGAAGAGCGCGATCGAATCCTGCATCGCGAGCCGGGTGCCGGAGCCGACCGACGGATGGCCGGTGCGCAGCGCATCGCCGATCAGCACGATGTTGTTCCAGTGCCAGCGGCGGTTCTTGACGATCGTGTAGCGGAACCAGTTGGACTTGTTCGACAGCAGCTTGTGGCCCTGCAGGTCGTCGGCGAAGACCTTCTCGCACCAGGCCAGGCTGTGCGCCTCGTCCATGCGGTCGAGGCCGGCCTGGCGGAAGGTGTCCGGGTCGACCTCGACCAGGAAGGTGCTGTGGGTGCGGCTGTAGCGATAGGTGTGGGCGATCGCGAGGCCGTCGGGGTTCTGCCGGAAGATCAGCGACAGCGGGTCGAACAGCTGCGTCGTGCCATACCAGGCGAGCAGGTTCGGCCGCTCGTCGAGCGTGGGGCCGAAGTGCTCGGCGAAGCGCGTGCGGATCGCGCTGTTGGCGCCATCGGCCGCCACGATCAGGTCGGCATCGGCGAAGTCCGCGACGTCGTCGAGGCGGCGCTCGAATTCGATCGCGACGCCGACCTCGCGGCAGTGCGCATGCAGCGCCTTGAGCAGGTCGATGCGCGCCATGCGATGGAAGGTGTTGTGCGCCAGCTTGACCTGCACGCCGCGGTGCACCACCGCCATCTCGTCGAACACTTCCTGGTTCGCGGTCATCGAGCGGTAGAGCTCGGGCGCCAGCTCGCGCACGAAGGCCAGGGCCACGTCGGAGAACACCACGCCCCAGCCGTAGGTGGCGTTCTCGGCATCGCGCTCGCAGACGCGGATGTCGTGCGACGGGTCGTCGCGTTTCATGAGGTAGGCGTAGAACAGTCCCGCGGGGCCGCCGCCGATGATGCGAATCTTCATCGTCTTGTCTCTTTGGTTGGAATCCCTTGCCGCATCCTAAGGCTACAGTCACGGGCACGGCCGCATCATTGTGCGGATCGACGACAGGAACAGGGCATGAATTCGAACATCGTGATCATCGGCGGCGGCCATGCCGCCGCCCAGCTGTGCGCCGGCCTGGCCGAAGCGGGGCAGGGCGCGCGGGTCCATCTGGTCAGCGAGGAGACCGCCATCCCGTATCACCGGCCGCCGCTGTCCAAGACCTTCCTGAAGAGTCCGGACGAGCAGCTGCAGCCGCATCGGGCCGAGGCCTGGTATGCCGAAGCCGGCATCACGATGCACCTGGGCGACCCGGCGCTGGCGATCGATCGCGGCGCGCGCACGGTCACGCTGCGTTCGGGCGCGGTGCTCGGCTGGGATCGGCTGGTGCTCGCGACCGGCACCCGCGCCCGTCGGCTGTCGGCGCTGGCAGGGCTGTCCAACGTGGCCCTGCTGCGCGCCGCCGACGAAGCGGCGCAATTGCGCGCCTTGCTCGCGGCGGCCAGGCATGTGACGGTGCTCGGCGGCGGCTTCATCGGCCTCGAGGTGGCGGCCACGGCGCTGGCGCTCGGCAAGCAGGTGCGGGTGCTCGAGAGCGCGCCGCGGCTGCTGAGCCGCGCGGTGTCGCCGGAGCTGTCGGCGCACGTGCTGGCGACCCACCGTGCGGCCGGAATGGACGTGCGTGTCGGGGTGCAGAGCGGCGTGATGGAGGTCAAGGGGCCGCGCCTGGCGTCCATCGAGGTGGATGGCGAGCCGCAGGCCATCGACCTGCTGCTGCTCGGCATCGGCGCAGTGCCCGAGACCGCGCTGGCCGAGGCGGCCGGCCTCGAGTGCGCCGACGGCATCGTGGTCGACGCCTACATGCAGACCAGCGACGAGGCCGTGCTCGCGGTCGGCGATTGCACCCGCTTCCCCGACCGGCGCGCCGGCCAGGCGCTGCGTCTGGAATCGGTGCAGAACGCCAACGACCAGGCCCGCACCGCGGTCGCGACCTTGACCGGCGCGCCGAGGCCGCACGATGCGGTGCCGTGGTTCTGGTCGGACCAGGGCGGCATGCGGCTGCAGATGGCGGGCCTGGTGCCCGCACCCGGCACCGCCGGCCACGCCACGGTGAAGCGGCCCGGAGCCAACCCGGCTTCGTTCTCGCTGCTGCACTACGTGGACGGCCAGCTGCACTGCGTCGAGTCGGTCAATGCGCCGGTGGACCACCTGATGAGCCGCAAGCTGCTGGAAGCGGGCCGCAGCCCCGACCCGGCGGTCGCGGCCGATCCGGCCGTGCCGCTCAAGGCGCACCTGGCTTAGGGCCTGTTCTGGACGAGCGCGGGCAAGGTCAGGAAACGTCGGCCGGACGCGGCGCCAGGTTCTTGCGAATCTCGGCGTCCATCATCCGCGTGCCGGCCGCCAGCGCGGCCTCGTAGGTGTCGGCGGCATACTCGGCGGCGCGCACCACCTTGTGGGGGACGCCACCGGCGTCGCATTCGAGCAGCGTCCAGAGAAAAGACCCGGGCGCCGGCTCGTCGATGACGAGTTTGATCGGATTCTTCATGCCCTCATGGTGGACGTTCGCGAGGGTGATTTCTGTAGGCCGAAGCCTACGTTACGTCGGAATCGGCGGCCACATCCGACGCCGTCCCTGCGATCCGCTCGATCAATAGCGGTAGGGATTGTCGGGACGGCGGTCGTAGCGGTTGGGCACGCCGTCGCCGTCGCGATCCCGGTCGTAGCGGTTGGGCACGCCGTCGTGGTCGCGATCGCCCCAACCGTGGCGGTAGGCGCGGCGTTCATCGCCCTGCGCATACCAGCCATAGGAGGGCTGCACCGGTCGCGGGACCACGACATAACCGCGCGGCGGAGGCGGGGGCGCCGGGATCACCATCACGCGGTTGTCGTAGGGCTGGGCCTGGGCCGGGGCGGCCAGCAGACTCAGCGACAGCAGGGCGGTGGTGCCGATGGCTACAAGGAACTTGTTCATCGCGGTCTCTCTTTCGGGGTCTGGAAGGATCTTCATGCTGCGCGCCGCATGTGAAGCTCGCGTAAGGCCGGTGCGAAATCTTGTGTCGTTCGGATTCGCTTCTGTTGCTCAACGCGCTGGAGCTCGTGCGCGTCGACTTCGCGTGGGGCTTGTGTCGAACCATGTAATGTTAGTTAAAATGTATTACATGAACACCGAAAGAGACAACTTCCACGACTGGGCCCGGGACAAGCCCGACTCGACATCGTTCTCGGGCCTGCACCGCTCGGAATTGCATGACCTGTCCAGCCACCCGCGCGTGCGATGGGGTCGCCTGCTGTTCCTGGCCGTGCTGGCGGTGCTGCTGATCGTCGGATTCAAGTACGTCGCCGGGCTCTAGGCTCGCCCCCCAGGGGCAGACGGCATGGCGCACCTTCCCTTAGGATCCATCCCGTCACCTTTGGCGGCATCTGCCGCCCCATTCGAAAGGACGCCCATGAGCAGCATCACGACCCGGGACGGCACGCAGATCTACTACAAGGACTGGGGCAAGGGGCGCCCGGTCGTCTTCTCCCATGGCTGGCCGCTGACGGCCGACGCCTGGGACGCACAGATGGTGTTCCTCGGCGAGCGCGGCTATCGCGTGATCGCGCATGACCGGCGCGGCCACGGCCGCTCCAGCCAGCCGTGGGACGGCAACCACATGGACACCTACGCCGACGACCTGGCCGAGCTGATGAACGCGCTGGACATCCGGGACGCGGTGATGGTGGGCCACTCCACCGGCGGCGGCGAGGTGACGCGCTACATCGGACGGCACGGCACCGCGCGGGTCGGCAAGGCGGTGCTGCTGGGCGCGGTGCCGCCGCTGATGCTGAAGACCGAGGCCAATCCCGGCGGCCTGCCGATCGAGGTCTTCGACGGCATCCGCGCCGGTGTCACGGCCGACCGCTCGCAGTTCTTCAAGGATCTGACGACGCCGTTCTACGGCTACAACCGGCCGGGGGCCAAGCCCTCGCAAGGCGTGCGCGATTCGTTCTGGCTGCAGGGCATGCTGGGCGGCCACAAGGGCCTGCTGGACTGCATCAAGCAGTTCTCCGAGACCGACTTCACCGAGGACCTGAAGAAGTTCGACATCCCGACCTGGATCGCCCACGGCGACGACGACCAGATCGTGCCGATCGGGGCCTCGGGCCTGTTGTCGGCCAAGCTCGTGAAAGGCGCGACCCTGAAGATCTATCCGGGCGGTTCGCACGGCCTGGCGACTACGCAGGCCGATGAGTTCAACGCCGACCTGCTGGCGTTCATCAAGCGCTGAGGCGAAGGGTCTTCCCCCGGGCGCGGCACAAGTCGGCGCCAGGCGCGCCCGCTACTTGACCTGTTGCTTGACCAGCTTGCGTGCCAGCGTGCGGCGATGCATGCCGAGCCTTCGGGCCGTCTCGGAAATATTGAAGCCGGTTTCCGCCAGGGTTTCGTGGATGCGCTCCCATTCGAGTGTCTTGATCGAGGTCGAGCGATTGGTGAGCTCGATGTCGGTGTCGCCTTCGGCGCGGCCGAAGGCGGCTTCGATGTCGTCGGTGTTGGAGGGCTTGGCCAGATAGTGGCAGGCGCCCAGCTTGATCGCCTCGACCGCCGTGGCGATGCTGGCGAAGCCGGTCAGCACCACGATCAGCATGGCCGGGTCGTGCCGGTTCAGGAGTTGCACGCAGGCCAGCCCCGAGGCCTCGCCGCTGAGCTTGAGGTCGACCACCGCGTAGCGCGGCGAATGGGTCCGAAGCAGGGCCGCGACCTCGTCGCGGTTGGCCGCCAGCAGCACCGAGTAGCCGCGCCGCTCGAACGAGCGGCCGAGCGTGCGGGCGAAGGCGGCGTCGTCCTCGACGATGAGCAGCAGGCGTTCAGCTTCCATTTCCTTCGTCTTCCTCCTCTTCGAGAATGATCGACGCCAGCGGCAGGGTGAGCGTCACCTCGGCCCCGCCTTCGGGGCGGTTGCGCGCGTTGACCTTGCCGCCCAGCGTGCGCGCCACGTTGACCACCAGGAACAGCCCCAGCCCGCCTTCGGGACGGCCCTTGGTCGACAGGTAGGGCTTGCCGAAGTCGGCCAGCATGCCGGGTGCGAATCCGGGGCCGGCATCGGTGACCGTGAGACGCAGGGTGTCGCCATCGTGGGTCGCTTCGAGCCGCACCCAGTCGGGCGAGGCCTGGAGCGCATTGTCGAGCACGTTGCAGAGGGTCTGCTTCAGGGCCGAGTCGGAAACCATCGGCAGGTCGTGGCCGAAGCGATTCTCGTACTCGAAGGCCAGCACCGGCCGCGTGGTGCGCCACTCTTCGGCCAGGTCGTCGAGAAAGGTGCTGACCGTGGTCTCGAGCGAGGATTCGCCGCGCGCCTCCCCGGCCGACAGCAGGATGCCGCTCAGGATGGTCTTGCAGCGCTGCACCTGGGCCTGCATTTCGTCGATCTCGGCGAGCAATTCGGGGTCGGACGTGAAATGCGGCAGGTGGCGCCAGTCGCCGAGGATCACCGACAGAGTCGCCAGCGGTGTGCCCAGGTCGTGCGCCGCGCCCGAGGCCAGCAGGCCCATGCGCACGATGTGTTCTTCCTCGGCGGCCCGTTCGCGCAGTGCCGCCAGCCGGGCGTCGCGGGCGCGCAGGTTGCGGCTGATGCGGCTGATGAAGACCACCAGCAGCGCCGCGTTGAGCGCGAAGCAGATCAGCATGCCGAGGATGTAGGGGCTCAGCAGTCCGCGCCCGTGGTCGATCGGCAGTTCGAGCGGGCCGCTGAAGATCGCCAGCCCGGCGAAGCAGGCGCTGGTGATGCCGACGATGGTCCAGGTCGACCAGGCCTCCAGCAGCACCGCACCCAGGATCACCTGCAGCAGGTACAGGAAGACGAAGGGGTTGGCGGCACCGCCGCTCAGGTAGAGCTGCGCGGTCAGCATCGCGACGTCGACCAGCAGCGCGACGAAGAGCTCGCCGTTGCTGACGTCGCGATGGATGCGCCAGCGCAGCTGGCTGGCGGCATTGAAGGCCGCCAGGAAGGCCAGCACCGCCAGCATCCGGTCAAGCGGCAGGCGGATGCCGAAGCCGTAGTGCACCACCGCGATGGTGGCCACCTGGCCGACCACGGCGATCCAGCGCAGCTGGATCAGCTGCTGCATGTTCTCCAGGCCAGTGGCGTCGCCGCCTTCAGTCTCGCGCGCCATCGCGTGCCTCCTCACCGTCATTCTGCGGCCGGCGCTGCTCGCGGATGACGTACCCCGCCGCGCCGGCGACCATCAGCGCCAGCGCGTACCAGGTGAGGGCGTAGACCATGTGGTTGTTGGGGAACGAGATCACGGTCAGGCCGCCGCGTGGCGGCCCCGGTGCCCCGGCGTCCGCATCGACGAAGTAGGGGGCGACCTCGCCGAGGCCGCGCGCCCGGGCGATCGCCTGGACGTCGCGCGAGTACCAGCGCTGGGCGTCCGGATCATTCTTGCGCAACAGCGCACCATGCGGCTCCGTCAGGCGCAGCAGGCCGGTCACGGTGACCGGACCGGCGGGCTCCTGAACGCCGCGGGCGGCCGGGTCCTTCTGCGGCGGCGCGACGAAGCCGCGGTTGACCAGCAGCACCCGGCCGTCGGCCATGCGCAAGGGCGTCAGCACCCAGTAGCCGCTGCCGAGCTCCGTGCTCGCCTGGACCAGGGTCTCGCGGTCGTGGAGGAAGGTGCCGGTGGCACGAACGCGGCGGTACTCGTCGTCCGCCCGGTTGACGCCGGCCCAGCGGTCGGGGCCCGGCGCCTCGGTGGCCGGGGCATGAACGCGCTGGTCGACCCGCGCGATCAGGTCCAGCTTCCAGGCCCGACGCTCCAGCTGCCAGGTGCCGAGGGCGAAGAAGCCCGCGAAGGCCAGCAGCGCGCACGAGGCCAGCGCGAGCCGCGGAAGAAGTTTCCTCACCGAAGCGCCGCGCCTGCACGCATCAGGGCATCTTGTGCGTCTCGTGCATCAGGCCCGGCATCATGTTGTGATTCAGGTGGTACATGACCCACAGCGAGCCGCTCAGCGTGATCACGACCAGCACCACGGTGAAGATCAGGGCCAGCATGGTCCAGCCGTTCTCCGACCGGGCGTTCATGTGCAGGAAGTAGATCATGTGGACCACGATCTGCACCGCCGCGAAGGCGAGGACCACCAGGGCCGTGGTGCTGCTCTTCTCGAACACGTTGCCCATCACGAGCCAGAAGGGGATCGCGGTCAGGATCACCGACAGGATGAAACCCGTCATGTAGCCCTTGAAGGTGGCGTGGGGCGCACCGTCGTGCGCGTGCTCGTCATGGCCGCCGTGATCGGCGTGTTCGTTGTGCGCGCTCATGGCAACACTCCCATCAGGTACACGAAGGTGAAGACGCCGATCCAGACCACGTCCAGGAAGTGCCAGAACATCGACAGGCACAGCAGCCGGCGGCGGTTGTCGGCGACGAAGCCGCGCTGCCCCAGCTGCACCATGAGCACCACCAGCCAGACCAGGCCGAAGGTGACGTGCAGGCCGTGGGTGCCGACCAGCGCGAAGAAGGACGACAGGAAGGCGCTGCGCTGCGGCACCGCGCCTTCGTGGATGAAGTGCACGAATTCGAAGAGCTCGACCGCGATGAAGCTGGCGCCGAACAGGGCGGTGACGACCAGCCAGACCAGCGTCGCCTGCATGCGCTTGCGCTGCATCTCGATCATCGCGAAACCGTAGGTGATCGAGGACAGCAGCAGGAAGGCGGTGTTGAGCGCCACCAGCTTGAGGTCGAACAGGTCGGCGCCCGAGGGGCCGGCCGCGTAGCTGCGGCCCAGCACCGCGTACATCGCGAACAGGCAGGCGAACACCAGGCAGTCGCTCATCAGGTAGAGCCAGAACCCGAGCAGGGTGCCGTTCTCGGGGTGATGCTCGCCCTGCACGTGGAAGCGCGGGTCCGGATGGGCGCCCAGGGCGCCGGCGGGGGAAAGAACGGTGGTATCAGACATGGCCGGCGAGCAGGCGGGTACGAGCGCCTTCGGTGCGGACGACTTCCTCCGTGGGGACGTGGTAGTCGCGCTTGTAGTTGAAGGTATGGACGATCACGGCGATCAGCGTCGCGGCGAAGCAGATGCCGGCCGGCAGCCACATCTGCCAGATCAGCGTGAAGCCGCAGGCCGCGGCCAGGGCAGCGATGACGAAGCCGGCGCCGGTGTTCTTCGGCATGTGGATCGGGATGAAGCCTTCGAGCGGCCGGACGTAGCCGTGCTTCTTCATGTAGGTCCAGGCGTCGTTGTCCTGCACGCGCGGCGTGAAGGCGAAGTTGTAGGCCGGCGGCGGCGAGGAGGTCGACCATTCGAGCGTGCGGCCGTTCCATGGGTCGCCGGTCTTGTCGCGCAGCGAATCGCGGCGCACGTAGCTCACCACCAGCTGGATCAGGAACGAGCCGATGCCGAGCGCGATCAGCACGGCGCCGAAGGCCGCGATCTGGAACCAGATCTGGTAGGACGGATCCTCGAAGTGGCTCACGCGGCGGGTCACGCCCATCAGGCCCAGCACGTAGAGCGGCATGAAGGCGAAATAGAAACCGATGACCCAGAACCAGAACGAGCATTTGCCCCAGAACGGCTCGAGCCTGTAGCCGAAGGCCTTCGGGTACCAGTAGGTGATGCCGGCCATCAGGCCGAACAGCACGCCGCCGATGATCACGTTGTGGAAGTGCGCGATCAGGAACAGGCTGTTGTGCAGCACGAAGTCGGCCGGCGGCACCGCCAGCAGCACACCGGTCATGCCGCCGATCACGAAGGTGATCATGAAGGCGATCGTCCACATCATGGGCAGCTCGAAGCGGATGCGGCCCTTGTACATCGTGAACAGCCAGTTGAAGATCTTCGCCCCGGTCGGGATCGAGATGATCATCGTCGTGATGCCGAAGAAGGAGTTCACGCTGGCGCCCGAACCCATCGTGAAGAAGTGGTGCAGCCACACGAGGTACGAGAGGATCGTGATCACCAGCGTGGCGTAGACCATCGAGGCGTAGCCGAACAGGCGCTTGCCGCTGAAGGTCGCGACGACCTCGGAGAACACGCCGAACACCGGCAGCACCAGGATGTAGACCTCGGGGTGGCCCCAGATCCAGATCAGGTTCACGTACATCATGGCGTTGCCGCCGAAGTCGTTCGTGAAGAAGTTGGTGCCGACGAAGCGGTCGAGCGACAGCAGGGCCAGCACGGCGGTCAGCACCGGGAAGGCGGCGACGATCAGGATGTTGGTGCAGAGCGCGGTCCAGGTGAACACCGGCATCTTCATCAGCGTCATGCCCGGGGCGCGCATCTTGACGATGGTCGCGATCAGGTTGATGCCCGAGAGCAAGGTGCCGACCCCCGCGATCTGCAAGGACCATATGTAGTAGTCGACCCCGACATCGGGACTGAACTCCAGCCCCGACAGCGGCGGGTAGGCGAGCCAGCCGGTGCGTGCGAACTCGCCGACGAACAGCGAGGCCATCACCAGCCCGGCGCCGAAGGTGGTCATCCAGAAGCTGAAATTGTTCAGGAACGGGAAGGCGACGTCACGGGCGCCGATCTGCAGCGGCACGACGAAGTTCATGAGGCCCGTGACCAGCGGCATCGCGACGAAGAAGATCATGATCACGCCGTGGGCCGTGAAGATCTGGTCGTAGTGGTGCGGCGGCAGGAAGCCGGCGTTGTCGCCGAAGGCGAAGGCCTGCTGGGCCCGCATCATGATCGCGTCGGAGAAGCCGCGCAGCAGCATCACCAGCCCGAGGATGATGTACATGACGCCGATCTTCTTGTGGTCGATGCTGGTGATCCAGTCGCGCCACAGCGTGCCCCAGACGCGGAAATAGGTGATCGCGGCAAGGATCGCGACGCCGCCGAGGACGACCGCGATGAAGGTCGCCAGCAGGATCGGTTCGTGTAAAGGAATGGCCTCCCAGGAGAGGCGGCCGAAGATGAGCTTCGTCAGGTCGGGATGGTCGGGCATCTTATTCTTCTCGGATGCGGGCGGTGGAAAGCGGAAGCGAAAGTCCGGCGGGATCGTTGACGCTGCACATGGCCGCTACGTAAGTGCGGGGCGGAATGCTGGCCTCGGGCTGCCAGGTGCGGGGCGAGACGTTGTAGGCGCCGACCTTGCCGAGTCCGCCGTCCGCGTCGATGGCCATCATCTGGTCCATGCACATCTTGTTTCGGTCGACGCAGCGGTTGACGATGGCGTCGTAGAGGTCGGGCGCGACCGCGGCGAAGCGGCGCACGGGCTCGCGTTCGCTCGGGCGCTCGAGTTCGAGGTAAGCGGCGCGGCTCAGCTCGCCGCCGGCCGCCTTGGCCTTCTGGACCCAGGCCTCGAAGTCGGTTGCGCTCACGCCGTGGAAGCGGAAGCGCATGCCGGAGAAGCCGGCGCCGCTGTAGTTGGCCGAGAAGCCCTCGAAGTCACCCGGCTTGTTGATCACCGCGTTGAGCTTGGTCTCCATGCCCGGCATGGCGTAGATCTGGCCGGCCAGCGCCGGGATGAAGAAGGAATTCATCACCGAGGAGGCGGTGATCTTGAAGACGATCGGCCGGTCCACCGGGGCCGCCAGTTCGTTCACCGTGGCGATGCCCTGCTCGGGGTAGATGAAGAGCCATTTCCAGTCGAGAGCGACGACTTCGACCGTCAGCGGCTTGGCTTCGGTCGGGACCGGGCGGCCGGCTTCGATGCGGCGCAGCGGGCGGTAGGGGTCCAGCGTGTGGGTGCTGATCCAGGTGATGGCGCCGAGGGCGATGATGATCAGCAGCGGGGCGCCCCAGATGGCCAGTTCCAGTTCGGTGGAGTGGTCCCAGTCGGGCGAATAGTTCGCCTCCTTGTTCGTCTGCCGGTAGCGCCAGGCGAAATAGATGGTGAGGGCGATCACCGGCACGATGATCAGCAGCATCAGGACCGTGGAGACGACGATCAGCTGGCCTTGCTGGCGGGCGACGTCGCCGGATGCGTTCAACAGCACCATGTCGCAGCCCGCCAACAGGGCGAGCGGGAGCAGGAGCAGTCCGCGAAAGTTCTTGAGGGGAGGCATGCCGGGAAATGAGCAATGGGTGCGCAAAAGGGACCACAATCTACTTCGTTTGGCGACTGCGGGATATTGGACGTTTTGTCCTATGGCGGCAATCTCGATTCGGTGAGACCCTCGGAGTATCCAGTTGAACACGACCCCCAAGCAGAAATGACGACGTCCAGCATCCGTCCTCCCAGCGTCTCTTCGCCGCTGCACGACACCCAGCACGACAGCCCCGACGCCGCCTCGGACCATTCGCCGATCGCTCCAGGCGAGATCGCGGTCGGCGTGATCATCGGCCGCGCCTCGGAGTATTTCGACTTCTTCGTCTACGGCATCGCCTCGGTGCTGGTGTTCCCGGCGGTCTTCTTCCCGATGGAAAACCGCCTCGAGGGCACGCTCTACGCCTTCGTGATCTTCTCCTTCGCCTTCATCGCACGGCCCTTCGGCACCGTGGCCTCGATGGTGATCCAGCGCCGCTTCGGCCGCGAGGCCAAGCTCACCGCCGCCTTGTTCATGCTCGGCATCTCGACCGCCGGCATCGCCTTCCTGCCGGGCTATGCCAGCATGGGCTTCGCGTCGATCGTCCTGCTGTCCATCCTTCGGGTCGGCCAGGGCATCGCGCTCGGCGGCTCCTGGGACGGATTGCCGTCGCTGCTGGCGCTCAACGCGCCCGAGAACCGCCGCGGCTGGTACGCCATGCTGGGCCAGCTGGGTGCGCCGGTAGGCTTCTTCGTCGCCAGCGCTCTGTTCGCGTACCTGTATTCAAGCCTCTCGATCGAGGACTTCCTCGACTGGGGATGGCGTTACACCTTTTACGTGGCGTTTGCGATCAATGTCGTGGCGCTGTTCGCCCGCCTGCGCCTGGTCGCCACCAACGAGTACGACCGCCTGCTCGAGCAACGTGAACTGGAGCCGGCCAGTGTCGTCGAGATCACGCGCTCGCAGGGCTACAACCTGGTCATCGGCGCCTTCGCCGCGCTGGCGAGCTATGCGTTGTTCCACCTGATCACGGTGTTCCCGTTGTCCTGGATCACCTTGTACTCGAGCCAGTCGGTGAGCGAATTCCTGGTCGTCCAGATGATCGGCGCGGTGCTTGGCGCCTGCGGCATCGTGGTTTCGGGCGTGATCGCCGACCGCATCGGCCGGCGCAACACCCTGGGCAGTCTGGCGGTGGCGATCGCGGTGTTCAGCGGCTTCGCGCCGACGCTGCTGGACGGCGGCAAGCTCGGCCAGGACGTCTTCATCCTGCTGGGCTTCGTGATCCTGGGCCTCTCCTATGGCCAGGCGGCCGGTGCGGTCACGGCCAACTTCGAGTCGAAGTACCGCTATACCGGCGCCGCGCTGACCGCCGACCTGGCCTGGCTGATCGGCGCCGCCTTCGCGCCGCTGGTGGCACTGGGCCTGTCGGCCAACTTCGGCCTCGGCTATGTCAGCGTCTACCTGCTTTCCGGCGCGCTCTGCACGCTGGCCGCGCTACGGGTCAACCGCGCCCTCGAAATCAAGGAGTAGAACCCCCTCCTGATGCGTTGGCGGCGCCTTCAGCGGCGCGCATGCCATTGGCGCCAGAGCGCCATCGCCAGCGTGATCAGCAGCGCGGCGAGGATCAGTGGGTGCTCGTAAGGCTTCAGGTGGCCGACCCAGGCATGCACCCAGCCCGTGAGCTTGAGGCCGAACAAGGTGATGACAGCCGCCCACAGGACCGCGGCCACGGCGTCGAGCGCGGCATAGACCGGGGTCCGCATCGGACCCATGCCGAGCGTGGCGGGCAATGCGATGCGCAGGCCCCAGGCGAATCGCATGAGGAAGATCGTCGCCACCGGATGCCGGCCGACGAAGCCGTTGACCCGCTCGACGTGGGCTCGCAGCTTGGGGCGCTTCGCCAGCAGCTCGGCGCCCTTGCGCCGGCTCAGGTGGAAGTAGACCTGGTCGGTCACGAACGCGGCTGCCGCGCCGCAGGCGATCAACGGCCCGAGTGACAGGTAGCCCTGGTGCACCGCGAAGGCGCCCAGCATCAGGATCGTCTCGCCCTCGAAGAGGCCGGCCACGAAGACCACGATGTAGCCGTATTGCTGCAGCAGGTCGGACAGATGCACGGGCGAGCCTCAGCCCGGAGGGGGAAAATCGCCCTTCTTCTGCCGCTCGCGAAACAGCGCCGCGCGCATCAGGAAGATGGTGGTGACCGGCGCGGTGAGCGCGACGAAGAGGGCGATCAGCAGCGCGTGCAGGAACAGGCTTCGGCCCTGGACCGAGAAGTAGATGATGGTGGCCAGGGTCATGCACCAGACGCCGAGCGTGGCACCGAGCGTGGGCGCATGGATGCGGCGGAAGAAGGTCGGCACCTTCACGAGTCCGAACGAGCCGATGGCCGCGAAGGCGGCGCCGGTCACGGCGAACACGGCGGTCAGGAGTTCCGCCCACAGCGGCAGCGGTCCCTGGATGATGCTGTTCATTCGATCACCTCCCCGCGCAGCAGGAACTTGGCGATCGCGGTCGAGCCGACGAAGCCGAACAGCGCGATCAGCATCGCGGCCTCGAAGTAGACGTTGCTCGCATAGATGATGCCGAGCACCAGCATCATCAGCATGCCGTTGATGTAGAGGCAGTCGAGTGCCATCACGCGGTCCTGCGCGGTGGGCCCGATCAGCAGGCGGTAGAGCGCGCACAGCATCGCCACCGCGAGCAGCAGCAGCGCAAGCTTGAGCGCCCAGAGGAGCGCGGGCGTCATGATTCGAAGATTTCCATCAGCGGGACCTCATAGCGCGACTTCACCATGGCGATGAAGGCCGCGACGTCGTCGGTGTCGAACACGTGGATCAGCAAGGTCGAGCGGTCGAGCGCGATCTCGGCCCAGGCGGTGCCGGGCGTCAGGCAGATGATCATCGCCAGCACCGCCAGCGCATTCGGATCGCGCAGCTCGAGCGGAACGCGCACGAAGCGCGGCGACATCCGGTCGTTGCGGCGCGTCAGCAGCAGGCGCGCCACCGTCAGCGCCGAATGGACCAGGTCGAAGGCGACCACGCCCGAGAGCCGCAGCGCCACCGCAGGCCGGCGCATCCGAGCCCGGGCCGGGCGCAGCGACTGGGTCAGCACCGGCACCGCGATCGCGAGGATGGCCGCCAGCAGCAGGGTGGCCGCGTCCAGCGACTGGTTCAGCAGCAGCCAGACGACGAACAGCGCCATCGACAGTGCCGGCGAGGGCAGCCAGCGCCTGATCATTTCGCAGCCTCCGGCGCGGCGACCGGGTTCGGCACCTGCGTCGCACCCAGCACCGCCTTGCGGTAGGCGGTCGGCGAGAACAGGCCGTCGGCGGTCGCGGCCGCATGATGCATCACCGTCCCGCCTTCGATCGTCAGCGCCATGCAGGCCGCGAGCAGCGCGGCGACCGGCAGCACCTCGAGCGCGGGCAGCGCCGGCAGGGTGGCATGGGCCTGGGTCCAGAAGTGCCGGATGCCGGTCCGGCCCAGCGCCAGCAGCGAGAAGAAGCCGGAGACCATCAGCAGCCCGAGGAAGACCCAGGCCGCCGGCGACACGCGCGCGCCGCCGAGCAGGCCCGACAGCATTGCGAACTTGCCGACGAAGCCCGACAGCGGGGGCATGCCCGCCAGCAGCAGCGTGCAGCAGACGAAGCTGAGCCCGAGGAAGGCGACGCCGGCCGGAATGGCGCGGCCGTAGAGCGCCTGGGCGTCGTCGTCGAGGTTGACGTCGTCGAGCCGGCGCAGGTCCTTGGACAGGAAAGGCGCGTCGCCCGCCGCCTCGTGCGGCGCGATGCTCGCGCCGGCGTTGCGCCAGCGCTCGACCATGTCGATCAGCATGAAGAAGGCGGCCGCCGCCAGGGTCGAGCTCAGCAGGTAGTAGAGGGCGCCGGCCCACACCGCCGGCTGGCCGAAGCCGATCGCCGCCAGCAGCGTCCCGGCCGAGACCAGCACGCTGTAGCCGGCGAGATTCGACAGCCGCTGGGTGCCGACGATGCCCAAGGCGCCGACGAACAGCGTCGCCAGCCCGGTCGTGATCAGCACACCCTGGCCGAATTGGGCCGAGGCGCCGGTGTCGGGCGCGAACAGCAGGCTCCAGAGCCGCAGGATCGTGTAGATGCCCAGCTTGGTCAGCAGGGAGAAAACCGCGCCGACCGGCGATACCGCGGCGCTGTAGGCCGGCACCAGCCAGAAATTGAGCGGCCAGGCGCCGGCCTTGGCGAAGAAGGCGGTCGCGAGGATGGCCGCCGCCGCATGCACCAGGCCGCGGTCGGCCGGATCGAGCTGCGCGATGCGCACGCCCAGGTCGGCCATGTTCAGCGTGCCCGTCACGCCATAGAGCAGCGAGGCGCCGATCAGGAACAGCGAGGAGGCCGCGAGGTTGATCGCCACGTAGTGCAGCCCGGCCTGCACCCGCAGCCGTCCCGAGCCGTGCAGCAGCAGGCCGTAGGAAGCGGCCAGCATCACCTCGAAGAAGACGAAGAGGTTGAACAGGTCGCCGGTCAGGAAGGCGCCGTTGAGCCCCATCAGCTGCAGCTGCAGCAGCGGATGGAAATGGACGCCCGCACGGTCCCAGCGCGAGGTCGAGTAGATCGAGGCGGCGAAGGCGACGACACCGGTCAGCGCGACCATCAGGCTCGACAGCCGGTCGGCCACCAGCACGATGCCGAAGGGCGCGCGCCAGTTGCCGGGCAGGTAGACGCCGATCGAGCCGGGGCCGCCGCCGGTATCGGCTGCATTGACCCAGCGCAGCAGCGCCAGCGCGGTCAGCAGGCCGACCAGCCCCGAGACCACGCTGAGCGCCGACTTGCTGCGGCGGTGTTCCTCGCCGAGCAGCAGCATCAGGGCGGCGGTCAGCATCGGCACCAGGATCGGCACAGCGATCAGGTGCGGCATGCTGAACTCGAGCAGCCGGTCGAGGAAGGCCGGGAACTCCGTCATTCCTGCGACTCCCGGCGTTCCTTGCCGTCCACGTGGTCGGTGCCGGTCAGGCCGCGCGAGGCCAGCAGCACCACCAGGAACAGCGCGGTCATCGCGAAGCCGATCACGATGGCGGTCAGTACCAGCGCCTGCGGCATCGGATCGGCGGTGTTCGCGAGGGTCGCGATCCGGCCTGGCTCGAGCACCGGCTCGCTGTCGACCTTGAGCCGGCCCATGCTGAAGATGAACAGGTTGACGGCGTACGAAATCAGCGTGAGCCCCATGATCACCTGGAAGGTGCGCGGCCGCAGCAGCAGGTAGACGCCCGACCCGGTGAGGACGCCGATGGCGATGGCGAGCACGACTTCCATGTCAGCGAAGCGACTCGATAGTCGAAGCGTCGTCCGTTCGTGAAACACCGCGGAACCGGCTTTGCCGGGCCGCTGGTGTTGCCCCCTTGAGGGGGCTGAGGGCCGCGGCTCCAAGCCTGCCTGCGTAGGCTTGGACGGACTCGAAGAGCCGCTGCCTCGGGCAGCGACTCCGGGCGGCTACACGAAGTGAGCAAGCAACGGGGGTGGTCATTTTTCGGCCTGCTCGTCGGACCAGCGGTGGCTGCGGATCGATTGGTGGGCGAGCGCGGTGAGTATCAGCATGGTGGCGCCGAGCACCAGGGCGAACACGCCCATGTCGAAGAACAGCGCGCTCGGTACGTGCACCTCGCCGACGAGCGGCAATTGCAGGTGCGCCGTGTGCGTCGTCAGGAACGGATAGCCGAGGACCACCGCGCCGCCGCCGGTCGCCAGCGCCAGCAGCAGGCCGGCCGCGATCCAGCGCCGCGGATAGATCCGCAGGTGCTCCTCGACCCATTCGGTGCCCGAGACGATGAACTGCAGCAACAGCGCCACCGACATCACGAGCCCGGCGACGAAGCCGCCGCCCGGCTGGTTGTGGCCGCGCATGAAGAAGTAGACCGAGACCAGCACCGACAGCGGCAGCAGCAGCCGCACCAGCACGGCCGGCACCATCAGGTAGCCGACCGCGGTGTCCTTGGCGCGGCGCGGATTCAGCAGGTCGCTGCTGCCGTCGTCGGGCTGCAGCCGTTGCTGGATCGGCAGCGCCATCGATTCGATCGCCGGACGGAAGCGACGCAGCAGCGCGTAGACCGTCAGCGCGACCACGCCCAGCACGGTGATTTCGCCGAAGGTGTCGAAGCCGCGGAAGTCGACCAGCATCACGTTGACCACGTTGCTGCCGCCGCCCTCGGACAGCGCGCTGTCGAGGAAGAAGGGCGAGATGCTGAGCGGGAATGGCCGCGTCATGACGCTCCAGGCGATGGCCGACATGCCGGTGCCGGCCGCGATCGCGATCGCGACGTCGCGGCCGCGCCGGCCCCAGGTTCGCAGCCAGCCGCGCACCGGTTCCTGCTGGGCGGTGCGCATCGGCAGCCAGCGCAGTCCAAGCAGGATCAGCACGGTGGTGACGGTCTCGACCACCAGCTGCGTGAGCGCCAGGTCGGGTGCCGAGAACCAGATGTAGGTGATGCAGCAGACCAGCCCTGCGCCCGAGGCCAGCATCAGCGAGGCCAGCCGGTGGAACTTGGCCTGCCAGGCCGCGCTGACCGCGCAGGTGGCGCCGATCAGCCAGGTCATCGCGAACATCGGCGAGAAGGGCAGCGGCGCTCGCGTGCCGCGCGCGACCGGCGTGACCCAGAGCGCCGCACCGGCACCGGCGACGGCGACCGCGACCAGCAGCAGCAGCTGCGTCTGCAGCCGGCGCGTACCGAGCAGGCGCCGGCTGCGTCGGCCGATCTCGCTGAGCCGTGCCATCGCGTTCTCGAAGATGCGCTGGCCGTCGAGGCGATGCAGCAGCGGCGTCGTCGAGAGCACGCCGAGCGCGCGGCCGCGCCGCTGCAGCAGGTAGAGCAGCGCGCCGCCGGCCAGCGCGATGAAGCTCATCATGAGCGGCAGGTTGAAGCCGTGCCACAGCGCCAGGCTGTAGGCGGGCAGTTCGCCGCCGACCACCGGCGCCGCCGCCGCGGCCAGGAGGGCCCCCACCGACCAGGCCGGCGCCACGCCGACCACCAGGCAGATCAACACCAGCAGTTCGACCGGCACGCGCATCCAGTGCGGCGGCTCGTGCGGTGTCTTCGGGAGGTCGGCGCCGCAGGGCGGGCCGAAGAAGACGTCGAACACGAAGCGCGCCGAATAGGCGACGCTGAAGGTGCCGGCCAGGGTGGCGATGATCGGCAGGCTGAGGTCGACCCAGCGGTTCGACTGGATGAAGACCGTCTCGGCGAAGAACATCTCCTTCGACAGGAAGCCGTTGAGCAGCGGCACGCCGGCCATCGAGGCACTGGCGATGATGGCCAGCGTGCCGGTGATCGGCATCAGCTTCAGCAGCCCGCTGAGCTTGCTGATGTCGCGGGTGCCGCTCTCGTGGTCGATGATGCCGGCGGCCATGAACAGCGAGGCCTTGAAGGTCGCGTGGTTCATGATGTGGAACACCGCCGCGACCGCCGCGAGCGGGCTGTTGAGCCCGAGCAGCAGCGTGACGAGGCCGAGATGCGAGATCGTCGAATAGGCCAGCAGCGCCTTCAGGTCGCGCTGGAACATCGCCACGTAGCCGCCGAGCAGCAGCGTGATCGCGCCGGCGCCGCCGACCAGCCAGAACCATGGCTCGGTGCCCGAGAGCACCGGCCACAGGCGGGCCATGAGGAACACGCCGAGCTTCACCATCGTGGCCGAATGCAGGTAGGCCGACACCGGTGTCGGCGCCGCCATCGCACGCGGCAGCCAGAAGTGGAACGGGAACTGCGCGCTCTTGGTAAAGGCGCCCAGCAGCACCAGCACCAGCACCACCGGATAGAGCGGGTTGGCGCGGACCAGGTCGCCCGAGGCCAGCACCATGTCGAGGTCGTAGCTGCCGACGATGCGGCCGAGGATCAGCACGCCGGCCAGCAGGCACAGCCCGCCCGCGGCCGTGACCGCGAGTGCCATGCTGGCACCGCGCCGCGCATCGCGCCGATGGTGCCAGTAGCCGATCAACAGGAACGAGAACAGGCTGGTGAGCTCCCAGAACATCACCATCTGGATCAGGTTGCCCGACAGCACCACGCCCATCATCGCGCCCATGAAGGCGAGGAGGAACGAGAAGAAGCGCGGCACCGGGTCCGAGGCCGACATGTAGTAGCGCGCGTACAGCACCACGAGCGCGCCGATGCCCAGCACCAGCATGCAGAAGAGCCAGGCGAAGCCGTCCATGCGGAAGCTCAGGTCGAGTCCGAGCACGGGCAGCCACTCGACCCGCTGGCGGATCACGTTGCCGTTGGCAAGGTCTGGAAAGAACCAGGCGGCCTGCACCGCGCAGCCCAGCGCGACCAGCCCCGCCAGCGTCGACTCCCGGTTGCGCGCGTTCGATGGCAGCAATGCGGCGAGCACGCTGGCGACGAAGGGGAGTGCAACGAGGAGGACAAGGGGCATTGCGATCGATTCTATCGACCGCCCCTTCGGCAATTCCCTCGCTCAGGCCATGAATTGCCGGACCGTCCGGATGCCCAGCCAGGTGAGGGCCAGGGAGCCCGCCACGTGCAGCGTGGCGGTGCCCAGTGCGAGCACGAGGCGTCCCTGCGTCAGCATGGCGACGACTTCGGCCGAGAAACTCGAGAAGGTCGTGAGTCCGCCGAGGAAGCCGGTGATGAGCGCGAGTCGCCAGACCGGATCGAGTTGCGGCATGGCCTGGAAGGTGGCGACCGCGATCCCGATCAGGTAGCCGCCGACCAGGTTCGCGGCCACGGTTCCCCATGGCAGCGAACCGGGGGTCGACAGCCAGAGCCCGAGGCCCCAGCGGCTCAGGGCGCCGATGGAGGCGCCGGCACAGATGGCAATGACGTGAAGAGGCATGAGAGGCGCGATGCGCTCACGGCGCCATCTGCTGCGGCAACCAGGTGACGAGTTGCGGCGCGACGTAGATGATCAGCACCGCCGCCACCATCAGGAAGAACATCGGCAAGGTGACGCGGGCGATGTAGAGCAGGTCGCGGCCCGTCATGCCCTGCAGCACGAACAGGTTGAAGCCCACCGGCGGCGTGATCTGCGCCATCTCCACCACCAGCACGATGAAGATGCCGAACCACACCGGGTCGATTCCCGCGGCCGTCACGGTCGGCATGATCACGCCCATCGTCAGCACCACCATCGAGATGCCGTCCAGGAAGCAGCCGAGCACGATGTAGAACAAGGCCAGCATCACGATCAGCTGGAACTTCGACAGCCCGAGCGAGCCGATCCACTCGGCCAGATGCCGCGGCAGCCCGATGTAGCCCATCGCCAGCGTGAGGAAGGCGGCTCCCGCGAGGATCAGCGCCATCATGCAATACAGCCGCGTCGCGCCCAGCAGCGACTCCTTGAAGGTGCTCCAGTTCAGCGACCCCTGCAGGGCCGAGATGACCAGCGCGCCGACCACGCCCACCGCGGCGGCCTCGGTGGCGGTCGCAATGYCGGCGTAGATCGAGCCGAGCACCGAGAGGATCAGCAGCGCGACCGGGATCAGGCTCAGCGACGCCCGCAGCTTGGCGCCGAAGGGCATCGGCGGATCGGCCGGCGGCACCCGGTCCGGATGCAGCAGGGCCCAGACGGCGATGTAGCCCGAGAACAGCACGGCCAGCATGATGCCCGGTACCACGCCGGCGATGAAGAGCCGGGCGATCGAGACGTCGGCGCTGACGCCGTAGACGATCATGATGATCGAGGGCGGGATCAGCAGGCCCAGCGTGCCGGCGCCGGCCAGCGTGCCGATCACCATGTCGTCGGGATAGCCTCGCCGCTTGAGCTCGGGCAGCGTCATCTTGCCGATCGTCGCGCAGGTGGCGGCACTCGAGCCCGAGACGGCGGCGAACACGGCGCAGCCCGCCACGTTGGTGTGCAGCAGGCGCCCGGGCAGGCTCTGCATCCAGGGCGCCAGGCCCTTGAACATGTCTTGCGAGAGCTTGGTGCGGAACAGGACCTCGCCCATCCACAAGAACAGCGGCAGCGCCGTCAGCGTCCAGCCGGAGGCCGAGCCCCAGATCGTCACGGCCATCGCGTCGCCGGCCGGACGGGCGGAGAACAACTGCATGCCGATCCAGGCGACGCCCGAGAGCGTGAGGCCGATCCAGACCCCGCTGCCGAGGATCAGGAACAGCGCGAGGATCAGCAGGCCGGCAACCGCGACGTCACTCATGGCGCAGCGCCTCGGCGTTCATCTGCAGCGGGCGTCCGTTCCATTCGACGAAGAACTCGTCGACGGTGGCGATCGCGAACACCACGGCACCGATGGCCATGCCCAGCTGCGGCAGCCACAGGGGCGTCGCGTCGTTGCCGGTGGAGATGTCGTTGTAGCCGTGCGATTGCCAGGCCAGCCGCACGCTGTAGAAGGCGAACAGTGCCGCCAGCATGGCCGCGGCGCCACAGGCCCAGCGTTCCAGCCAGCGGCGTCCGGTCGGCCCCAATCGGGAGACGATCAGCGAAACGCGGATATGCTCGCCGCGCTTGAGCGTGTGGGCCAGCGCCAGAAAGCCGCTGCCCGCCATGAGGTAGCCGGCATAGGCGTCGATGCCCGGGATGTTGAACTGCAGCTGCCGTCCGATGATCGACAGCAGCACCATCACCAGCAGGCCGACCATGAAAAGCGCCGCCAGGGCGGCGGCGCTGCCATAGAGAAAGTCGAGTGTCTTGCGCATTGGAGCCGGTCGTTCGCCCTACATCTTCTTGAAGGCGTCGACCACGCCCTGGCCTTCGGGCCCGGCCTTCTCGAGCCATTCCTTGATCATCGTGTCGCCGACCTTCTTCATGTCGGACTTGAGCTGGGCCGATGGCGCATGGATGGTCATGCCGTTCTTCTTCAGCAGTTCGAGGTACTCGAGGTTCTTCTTCTTCGACAGCTCCCAGCCGCGCTTCTCGGCCTCGGCCCCGGCCTTCAGCAGCGCCTCCTGCGACGGCTTGTCGAGCGCGTCGAAGGCCTTCTTGTTGACCAGCACGGCGTTCTTCGGCAGCCAGGCCTGCGTGTCGTAGAAGTTCTTGATGTACTCGTAGGTCTTGGTGTCGTAGCCGGTCGAGCCGGAGGACATGTAGGACTCGATCACGCCGGTGGCCATGGCCTGCGACAGCTCGGCCTGCTGCACCGTGACCGGCTGGGCGCCGACCAGTTCGCCGATGCGCGCCGTCGCGGGGCTGTAGGCACGCCACTTGACGCCTTTCAGGTCTGTGGCCGACGCGATCTCCTTCTTGACGAAGATGCCCTGGGGCGGCCAGGCGACGGCGTAGAGCAGCATGATGCCCTGCTCGGCCAGCTTCTTCTCGAGCACCGGCTTCTGTGCCTGGTAGAGCTTCCACGCGGCGTCGTAGCTGTCGGCCAGGAACGGGATGCCGTCGGCACCGAACATCTGCCATTCGTTCTGGTAGTTGACCAGCAGGATCTCGCCCATCTGCGCCTGGCCGCCCTGCACCGCGCGCTTGATCTCGGGGGCCTTGAACAGGGCCGCGTTCGGATGCACCGTGATCTTGAGCTTGCCTGCACTGGCCTTGTCGACGTCGCTCGCGAACTGCGTGATGTTCTCGGTGTGGAAGTTGGTGGCGGGGTAGGCCGTGGGCAGGTCCCACTTGGTTTGCGCGAACGCTGCTGCGCCAAGGGTGAGGCCGGCGAGTGCAATGCCGAACTTGTGATTCATGGACTCTCCAGAACGTGCGAAATTGAAAAAGGCGATCGGCAGCATACGTGCAAATATCGGGCCATCGCTCGGGCATTTCCCTGCCATCGGCCGTGGCGTGGCCGCGGGGGAAAGCGACAACGCAAAAGCCGCCCGAAGGCGGCTTGGGATCAGCGGCGGCGCGTGCGCGCCTCGCCCGGGGTTACGGCTTGGAAGCCGTCTTGGCGGGGCTGGCTGCGGCGGCCTTCTTCGGCTCGGCCTTGACCTCGTTCTTCGGCACCTCGGCCGGCGCAGGCGCAGCACCGAAGGCCTGGCCGTTCACTGTCAGGCCTTCGGCCGACAGCTTGGTGGCCGCCTTCTCCTTCACGCCCTTGACCCGCGTCATGAAGTCCGTCCAATCCTTGAACGGCGCTTCCTTGCGTGCATCCGTGATGCGCCTGGACAACGCGGGGCCGACCCCCTTGATGCCATCGAGTTCGGCGTTGGTGGCCTTGTTGACATCGATGGCCGCCCAGGAGGCGACCGCGAACAGCATGGCCGTGATGGCCACGATCTTTTTCATCATTTCTTCTCTCCCTGACATGGTGTGAGAAGCGCCGAAACGCTCCACCGTGCGCCGAGTGCGCCCGGCGCGGACCATGATAGCGGCGAAGGGCCGATTCGGGGGGCGCGAAACAGTGAGGGAGCGCGGGGGCTCAGGCCGGCGCCGGGCCGCCCCAAGGCGGCCTGCGGCCCCCTCGGGGGGCAGCGACCCCATGAAGTGAGGGAGCGTGGGGGCTCAGGCCGGCGCCGGGCCGCCC
>NZ_JBFUCJ010000047.1:0-44935 GCF_056405295.1 Variovorax sp. P1_H2
TCGGACTGCTTATGCGACGAGCGGGGATCGGACGGGTCCTATTCTACCGAAATTCATCGTTAGACCCTCTATAAGTTAGTGGTCGCCAACCAAAATCCATGGTCCGAGCTGTCAAAAAAATTTCTTGGACGCTGCGGCCGGAACGCGACAACGGCCGAAAAATGGCCCCAAACCCGACTGCCGGGTGGGGCCACTTGACCGTTGATGGCCCCCACGCTCCCCCACTTCGTGTGGGTCGCTGCCCCCCGAGGGGGCGCAGCCCGGCTTGGGAGCGGCCCGGCGCCGGTCTGGCGCCCGCTCAACGAGCCGGCCGGAGCAGCGCGTATTGCGCCCAGTCACCGCGGCGGAACAGCAGGCTCACCGGCTTGCTCTTGTCGGCCTTGGCCAGCGCGGCATCGAACTCCTTCAGGTTCACGACCTCGACGTTGCTCACCGCGAGCACCACGTCGCCTTCGCGCAGGCCGGCGCGAGCGGCCGCATCGGTGGCGGCATCGATCCGCACGCCGCCCTTGAGCTTGAGCTCCTTCTTCTGGGCTTCGCTCAGGTCGCTGAGCACCAGCCCCATCGACTTGGCGGCGGCCGAGCCCGACGGCTTGGCCGCCGGCTCGTCGCGGTCGGCCGCGACCTTGGTCGGCTTGTCGGGCTCGATCTCGGCGATGGTCACGTTGATGTCGCGCAAGCTGCCGCGGCGGAACACGGTGATCGAGCTCTTGGTGCCGGGCTTGGTGTTGCCCACCAGGCGCGGCAGATCGCTCGGCTTCTCGATGGCCTTGCCGTCGAACTTGGTGATGATGTCGCCCGGCTCGATGCCGGCCTTGTCACCCGGCGAACCGGACTCGACGCCGCGCACCAGCGCCCCCTGCGCCTTGCCCAGACCGATCGATTCCGCCACGTCCTTCGTGACCTGGTCGATCTGGACGCCGATGCGGCCGCGCGAGACGCGGCCCGAAGTGCGCAGCTGGTCGGCGACCCGGGTTGCCTCGTCGATCGGGATCGAGAACGAGATGCCCATGAAGCCGCCCGAGCGCGAGTAGATCTGGCTGTTGATGCCCACCACTTCGCCGCGCATGTTGATCAGCGGGCCGCCCGAGTTGCCGGGGTTGATGGCCACGTCGGTCTGGATGAAGGGCAGGTAGTCGCCGGTGTCGCGTTGCTTGGCGCTCACGATGCCGGCGGTGACCGTGTTCTCGAGGCCGAAGGGCGAGCCGATGGCCATGACCCACTCGCCGACGCGGAGCTTCGACACGTCTCCGACCTTGACCGCCGGCAGTGCGGAGGCTTCGATCTTGACGACCGCGACGTCGGTGCGCTTGTCGGCGCCGATGAGCCGCGCCTTGAACTCGCGCTTGTCGGTCAGCGTGACCAGCACTTCGGAGGCGCCGTCGACCACGTGCGCATTGGTCATCACGAAGCCATCGGACGACAGGATGAAGCCAGAGCCGACGCCGCGCGGACGCTCTTCGTCAGGCGCCTGCGGCCGGTTCGGGCGCGGCCCCTGGCGCGGAACACCGGGCATCGGCTGGCCGAAGAAGCGGCGGAAGAATTCCTGCATCTCCTCGTCGGGCTCGTTGCCGGCCTGCGCGACCTTCTCGATGGTCCGGATGTTGACCACCGACGGGCCGACCTGCTCGACCAGGTCGGTGAAATCGGGCAGTGCCCGCGCCTGTGCATGCACCGGCGTCACGGGCAGCAGCGCGGCGGTCGAAGCGAGCGCGAGCGCGCAGGCCATCAGGGACGAACGGAAGGTGTTCCCCTTGATCTTGAGCATCATCGGTTTCTTTCGTTGGAGAGACAAAAACTGCCAGGGGCACGCCAGGCCGGCGCCGGGCCGCTCCCAAGGCGGCCTGCGGCCCCCTCGGGGGGCAGCGACCACACGAAGTGAGGGAGCGTGGGGGCCAGTTCAGGCCGGCGCGGGGCCGTCCCAAGGCCGCCTGCGGCCCCCTCAAGGGGCAGCGAGTACACGCAGTGACGGAGCGTGGGGGCCATGCTAGCGCGAGCGGACCAGGTTCTGTGCGAACGCATCGAGGGTCTGCGGCGGCACCTCGCCGACCGCGGTCAGCCACCAGTCGCCGTCCTTGTCGGTCATGCGGCGCGTCATGGTGTAGGTGGCGCCGAGCGCGAGCAGCACTTCCTCGGGCTTGCGTTGCGCATCGTAGGGCTCGATGAACAGGGACACGGTCGCCAAGCCATCCGAGAAAGTCCACTGCATCGTGTGGCCCAGTCCTTCGCCGCCCATCGGGCGACGGAAGGAACTGACCGGCCGGAAACCCGGCACCGGCCTGCTGAGCGCCCAGCCTTCGCGCTGCGCGGTGGTGCGCTCGAGTTCCGATTTCTCGACCCGGTAGCCGGCAGTGCTGCCCATCATCTGCGTCAGCGCGTGGACCTTGACGGGCGCATCGAGCTGGAGCTCGGAGAACGCCGACTGCTCGATCACCTTGTTGTCGCGATCGACGGTCTGCAGCTTGATCACCAGGCCCGAGCGGCGCTCGCTCCAGACCCGATAACCGAAGCGCAGCGCGTCGCGCGGCTCGATCTGGACCACGTCGGCATCGAAGCCGGCAACCCGGTCCTTGCCGATCGTGCGGACACCGTAGGATTCGGCGATCGACGAGTCGGGCGTGCCCGACAGATTGGGAAACAGCTCGAGGTTCTCGCGCTTCTCGCGCTTGACCACCTTCGAATCCGGCAGGAAGGTCACGACCTGGTCATTGCGCCGGAAGGTCGAGCGCGGCGGCCCCGACAGGGCTTCGATGCGCTCCATCTGCAGATCGCCCTCGCACACGTGCCAAATCCGTGCACTCGACAGGTTGCCGGCCGGCACCGAGACCACGAAGGTGCCGACATAGCTGCGCAGGCGCGCCGCGGCATGCATGCGCTCCAGCCACTCGACCACACCCATCGCGGGCGCGTCGCCGCCGGTCGCGCTGGGTACGCTCTTCACTGGCGGCGAGGGACTTCGGTTCTGGGCCAGCGACACCTGCGCCATGCACAGTGCAGCCACCAGAACCAGGAACCCGCGCGCGGAGATCGACATCGAATGAGTCATCGCAAGGACTGCAGACGCGCGCGTCAGCGCGACGGTCGATCGAAGGTAGCGTTGCGCAGGAATCCCGAGGGCATCTGCGAAGCGCCTCCTGCCTGCTGGTGTGCTTCGAGCAACTGGTCCAGCCGCGGATCGCGCAGCATGACCTGCGGATTGCCGCTGCCGATCGTGACCCGAGCCGATGCGAAGCTCGGGGCCGGCTGCGTCGGTGCCTCGGCCGTGGCGAACACGGCCGGTGCAGTCTGCTGCAGCGCCAACTGGGCGCCGGCGGGGCGGGAATCGGCGACGCCGACCCAGTTCCATCCGATCGCTGCGGCCGCCGCCAGCGAGGCCGCGCCGGCCACCAGCTTCCAGCGGAACACCGGTTCGTTGGCGGCTTCGACCCGTCGCTGCACCAACTTGGGCTCCGGCAGCACCGGCAGCAGGGCCGGCACCACCGGCTCGGCCGCCAGGCGGCTCTGGAAGCGCGACAGGAACGTCGAAGTGTCGCTGCAAGCGGCGTGGCCACCCGAACGCAAGATGTCACCCACCACGTGATAGGTCTGCCAGGTCGCGCGCAATTCGTCGTCGACGCAGAGTCTGCCGATCACCTGCGCGAACTCGTCGTCGCGCAAATGACCATCGGCGAGCGCGGAAACCTGCTCTTGGACTGTGTTTCTTTGGTTCATCTTGTTCACCTGCTTACCAACGCTTGCCCGACTGGTTGTCCAGCAAGGGCTTGACCCGGGCCGAAATCGCTTCGCGGGCGCGGAAAATCCGCGACCGCACCGTGCCGATCGGGCAGTTCATGACCTCGGCGATCTCTTCGTAACTCATGCCCTCGATCTCGCGCAGCGTCACCGCCTGCCGCAACTCCGCCGGCAGCGCTTCCATCGCCGCCTCGACGGCCGCAGCGATTTCGTTGGCTGCCATCACGGTTTCGGGGGTCTCGTCGGTGATTGGTTCGTTTCCGGGCCGGTAAGTTTCATCCTCGTCGTCAGAAGACGATCGCAGGGCACTCTCGGAGATGGTCGGATCGCGCTTCATGTCGACCAGCGCCTTCTTGGCCGTGTTGACCGCGATCCGATAAAGCCAGGTATAGAACTGGGCCTCGCCGCGGAACTGGTGCAGCGCGCGGTAGGCGCGAATGAAGGTCTCCTGGGCGATGTCCTCGACCAGATTGACATCGCGCACCATGCGCCCGATCAGCCGCTCGATGCGCCGCTGGTACTTGATGACCAGCAGCTCGAAGGCCTTCTGGTCGCCCGCGATGGTGCGCTGGACCAGCTGGAAATCGACCTCGCCCGGCCTGTCCGCTGCCGCAGGCGCATCGGTCTGGCCGGTGCCGGGCGGCACGGGGGGCGGGGAAACTGTCATACGCCGGGATGATGCACCGTGGATGCGCCTGTGTCCGGTTCGGCCGGAAGCACGCGCGCATGGAGCGCCCGGCGCAGATCCAGCCAGCGGTCCGGCAGGGCCTGGCGATCGACCCAGACCCAGCGCCGACGCCGTGCCGGCTCGTCCAGGCTCACCAGCAGCAAGGATTGCAGATCGAGCGCGACGCTGGCACGGGCGGCCTTGAGCGGCACGCCGCCGGAGATCGACCAGTGGCGGCCGTCGAAAGCCAGCCGGCCCGGCGCCGTGCTCTGCAGCAAGCCGGTCCATGCGGCCACGCCGGCCACGACGGCGCTCAGCGCCAGCATGGCGCGCCGCCAGTCGAAGCCCTCGGATTGCACCGACGCGAGCGTGACGCCGACGACGCCAAGCGCCCAGACAAGAACCAGAAGCCGTCGCGCATAGCGCGAACGCCCCACCGGATAGATCACCGACGGGGCGCTGTGCATGGGTCGGGAAATATCAAACGCGCTTGAACACCAGCGTGCCGTTGGTGCCGCCGAAGCCGAAGTTGTTCTTGACCGCGACATCGATCTTCATATCGCGCGCCTCGTTGGCGCAATAGTCGAGATCGCACTCGGGATCCTGATTGAAGATGTTGATCGTCGGCGGGCTCTTCTGGTGATGCAGTGCCAGCACCGTGAACACCGACTCGATGCCGCCCGCGCCGCCCAGCAGGTGGCCGGTCATCGACTTGGTCGAGTTCACGACCAGCTTCCTGGCGTGATCGCCGAAGGCGTTCTTGATCGCGTTGGTTTCGTTCAAGTCACCCAGCGGCGTCGACGTGCCGTGCGCATTGACGTACTGCACCTGGTCGGCGTTGACGCCCGCATTGGCCAGCGCCATCTGCATCGAGCGGCGCGGGCCGTCGACGTTCGGCGCCGTCATGTGGAAGGCATCGCCGCTCATGCCGAAGCCCGAGACTTCGGCGTAGATCCTGGCGCCTCGGGCCTTGGCGCGCTCGTATTCCTCGAGCACGACCACGCCGGCACCCTCGCCGAGCACGAAGCCGTCGCGGTCCTTGTCCCAGGGGCGCGAAGCCGTCTTCGGGTCGTCGTTGCGGGTCGACAGCGCGCGCGCCGCGGCGAAGCCGCCGAGCCCGAGCGGCGACACAGTCGATTCGGCGCCGCCGGCGATCATCACGTCGGCATCGCCGTACTCGATCATGCGGGCCGAAAGGCCGATGGCATGCAAGCCGGTGGTGCAGGCCGTGACCACCGCGATGTTCGGGCCCTTGAATCCATACTTGATGGAAACATGGCCCGAGATCATGTTGATGATCGACGCCGGCACGAAGAACGGCGACACGCGGCGCGGGCCGCGGTTGACCAGCTCGGCATGCGTGTCCTCGATCAGTGGCAGCCCGCCGATGCCGGAGCCGATGTTGCAGCCGATGCGCACCGCTTCTTCTTCGGACAGCGCGTCGCCGGTGGGCAAACCGCTGTCCTGCACCGCCTGGATGGCGGCGGCGAGCCCGAGATGGATGAAGCGGTCCATGTGGCGCGCTTCCTTCTCGGGGATGTAGTCCTTGATGTCGAAACCCTTGACCTCGCCTGCGAACTTGCAGGAAAAGGCGCTCACATCGAACTTGGTGATGGTGTCGATGCCCGAATTCCCGGCCAACAGGTTGGCCCAGGATTCGGCAACGGAATTTCCGACAGGAGCGAGGCAACCGAGTCCGGTCACGACGACGCGGCGTTTGGTCATGCCGGCAAACCTTTCTGGGAGCTGAGGCCGCTGGCCGGTGCGCGCAGGCGTTGAAACCGCGGACCGGGGCGACGGCGACTCAGCGCGGCCGTATCAGGCCTTTTGATTCTTGGTGGCGTAGTCGACGGCATTCTGCACCGTCGTGATCTTCTCGGCGTCTTCGTCGGGGATCTCGATGCCGAATTCGTCTTCGAGCGCCATCACGAGTTCGACCGTGTCGAGCGAGTCCGCGCCGAGGTCGGCGACGAAAGCCTTTTCATTGGTGACTTGGGACTCTTCAACGCCGAGTTGTTCGGCAATGATTTTCTTGACACGTGCTTCGATATCGCTCATTTTGTTCCCTCTGAGGGTTGTAGGTAATCGGTTGATTTTAGCCGGCCGCATTGTGGCATTTGCCGCACGGCCGTAGGTGAAAGCGCTTGCGTTCCCAGGGCTACATGTGCATGCCGCCGTTCACGTGCAGCTCCTGCCCCGTGACATAGGCGGCCTGGGGCGACGCCAGGTAGGCGACCGCGTGGGCGATATCGGCTGGCTTGCCGAGATGGCCGAGGGGAATCTGAGCCAGCAGCGCCTGCTGCTGGGCCTCGGGCAGGCTGGCCGTCATGTCGGTCTCGATGAAGCCCGGCGCGACGCAGTTGACCGTGATGTTGCGGCTGCCGAGCTCGCGCGCCAGCGCCCGCGTCATGCCCGCCACGCCGGCCTTGGCGGCCGCGTAGTTGGCCTGGCCGGCATTGCCGGAGGCGCCGACCACGCTGGTGATGCTGATGATGCGCCCGTAGCGCTGCTTCATCATCGGCCGGATCACGGCGCGCGACAGGCGGAACACCGCCTTCAGGTTGGTATCGATGACGGCGTCCCAGTCGGCGTCCTTGAGCCGCATGGCGAGCATGTCGCGCGTGATGCCGGCGTTGTTGACCAGCACGTGGAGCGCGCCGTACACCTTGACGATCTCGTCGATCAGGGCCTCGACGGCGGCGCCGTCGTTGACGTCCAGCACGCAGCCTCGGCCATCGAAGGCGGCGAGTGCGGCCGTGATCTTGGCGGCGCCCTCTTCGGTGGTGCCGGTGCCGATGACCTTGAGTCCGCGCTGGGCCAGCTCGAGCGCGATGGCTGCGCCGATGCCGCGGGTCGCGCCGGTGACCAGGGCAACCTGGCCTTCGAATTTGACAGTACTCATGAACAGAACCTCTGGGCCGGCGCTCAGGCGCCTAGCAATTGCCTGGTTTCGGCGAGCGTCGCCGGATCGTAGACCGCGGCCGCAGCCAGTGCCGGCGCGATCCGCTTGGCCATGCCGGCCAGCACCTTGCCGGGGCCGCATTCGACGATCGCCTCGAGCCCGCGGGCCTCGAGGGCCTGCACCGTTTCGACCCAGCGCACCGGCCCCGCCGCCTGGCGCACCAGGGCCGCGCGGATGCGCTCCGGGTCGGTCTCGACCGCGACATCGATGTTGTTGACGACCGGAATCCGGGGCGCCGCCAGCTGAATCGAAGCCAGCCGCTCGCGCAATGCCTCGGCCGCCGGCTTCATCAGGCTCGAATGGAAGGGCGCCGAGACCGGCAGCGGCAGCGCGCGCTTGGCGCCGTTGGCCTTCAGGACCTCGCAGGCCTTGTCGACCGCCGCCTTGCTGCCCGCGATCACGGTCTGCATCGGGTCGTTGAAATTCACCGCCTCCACCACTTCGGCGCTGCCGGGGCCGAACGAGGCCGTGACCTCGGCGCAGCCGGCCTGCACCTTGGCGGCCTCCATGCCGAGCACGGCGGCCATCGCGCCGACGCCCACCGGCACGGCCTGCTGCATCGCCTGGGCGCGAAAACGCACCAGGGGCGCAGCCTGCGCCAGGGTCAGGACGCCCGAAGCCACGAGGGCCGAGTATTCGCCCAGCGAATGGCCGGCCACCACCGACGGCTCGGCGCCGCCTTCGGCCCGCCAGGCCCGCCAGGCGGCGATCGCAGCGACCAGCATCACGGGCTGGGTGTTGGTGGTCAGGGCCAGGGCTTCCTTGGGGCCTTCGCGGATCAGGCGCGCGATGTCTTCATCGAGCGCGTCCGAGGCCTCGCGCAGCGTTTCGGCCACGGCCGGGTGATCGCCCCAGGCGTCGAGCATGCCGACGGCCTGCGAACCCTGGCCCGGAAATACAAAAGCGAAAGACTTCATGATCTTGTGTCTCCAAGACGCCGCCCGCTGCGGGCAGCGCGCTGTATCAATAGTTCAACRGCACCGCGCCCCAGGTGAAGCCGCCGCCGACGCCTTCGAGCATCAGCGTGTCGCCCTTCTTCACCTTGCCCGAACGGACCGCTTCGTCCAGCGCGAGCGGAATCGAAGCCGCCGAGGTGTTGCCGTGCTCGTCGACAGTGACGATCAACTTGTCGCGCGGCAGCTTGAGCTTCTTGGCCGTGCCTTCCATGATGCGGATATTGGCCTGGTGCGGAATCAGCCAGTCGATGTCGGTCTCGGTCTTGCCGGCCTTGGCCAGCGTGGCACGTGCGGCTTCCTCGAGCACCCGGACTGCCAGCTTGAAGACGGCCTGGCCATCCATATGCAGCAGCGGCTTGCCCAGCACCTCGCCGCCCGAGACGTGACCGGGCACGCACAGGATGCCGACATGCTTGCCGTCGGCATGCAGGTCGCTCGCCAGGATGCCGGGCTCGCTGCTGGCCTCCAGGACCACGGCACCGGCGCCGTCGCCGAACAGCACGCAGGTCGTGCGGTCATTGAAATCCAGGATCCGGGAGAACACCTCGGCACCGACGACCAGCGCGCACCTCGCCGAACCGGTGCGGATCATCGCGTCGGCCACCGTCAGGGCATAGACGAAGCCACTGCAGACCGCCTGGACATCGAAGGCCGCGCAGCCTGCGACGCCCAGCTTGTTCTGGAGGATCGCCGCCGACGACGGGAACACCATGTCGGGCGTCGAGGTCGCGACGATGATCAGGTCGAGGTCGCCGGCGCTGCGGCCGGCGGCCTCGAGCGCATGCCTGGAGGCCTCCAGCGCGAGGTCGCTGCTGGTGACTTCGGGGGCGGCGAAATGGCGCGCCCGGATGCCGGTGCGCTCGATGATCCACTGATCGGAAGTCTCGATGCCGCGGGCGGCGAGTTCCTTAGCCAGGTCGTCATTGGTCACGCGGCGGGGCGGCAGGAAGCTACCGGTGCCTGTAATGCGGGAAAAAAGGGTCATCAGACGTGGAGCGCCGGCGCGTCGGCCGGCACCGCCGGGTCTTGCCGCGCCAGCAATGGCGCGGCGTGGGCGATGCGGGCCCGAACGCGGTCGAGCAGGTTGTTGCGAGCGGCATCATAAGCGCGATCCAGCGCATGGCCGAAAGCCACCTCGTCCGCCGAACCGTGGCTCTTGAACACCAGCCCGCGCAGGCCGAGCAAGGCCGCGCCGTTGTAGCGCCGATGATCAAGGCGCTTTTTAAGCGCTTTTAGAACCGGATAGGAAACGATTGCCGCGAATTTACTGAAAATGCCATTCGAGTACTCGATCCTCAGGAAGTCGACGATCATCGACGCGACGCCTTCGGTGGCCTTCAGCGTCACGTTGCCGACGAAGCCGTCACAGACGACGATGTCGGTCGTGCCCTTGAAGATATCATTGCCCTCGACATTCCCGTAGAAATTGAGATCCTGCGAACTGGCCGCTTTTCGAAGCAGTTGGCTCGCCTTCTTGATGGTTTCGCTACCTTTGATGGCCTCTTCGCCGACATTCAACAGGCCGACGCTGGGCGACTCGTTGCCGGTCAAGGCGGAAACCAGCGCCGACCCGAGCACCGCGAACTGAAGCAGGTCCTCGGCGTCGCAATCGACATTGGCACCCAGGTCGAGCACGGTGGTGGCGCCGCCCTTGCTGTTGGGTAGCTGGGGGGCGATGGCGGGGCGGTCGATGCCGTCGAGCGTTTTCAGGAGATAGCGGGCGATCGCCATCAATGCGCCGGTGTTACCCGCAGAAATGGCAGCCTGCGCCGCACCATCCTTGACCTGCTGGATGGCGACCCGCATCGACGAGTCTTTTTTCTTGCGCAGCGCGACCTCGATCGGGTCGTCCATGCCGACCACCTCGCTGGCGCCGACGATCGTGGCGCGCGGATGCGAGAAACCCGCCAGCGCAGCCGGCGCACCGACCAGCAGCAGCGATGCTTCGGCGTGCCGCTCGAGAAAGGCCTTGCAGGCCGCGAGCGTGACGCGCGGCCCGTGATCGCCACCCATGCAATCAACGGCGAGCGTGATCACGGCAGGCACTGGAACGGAGGCTGAAGGTGTGGCCATCAAAACAAAGGCCCGACGCTACACATAGAGTAGCTTCGGGCCTTGGCCTTGGAACGGAGCTCAGGCTTCGGACTTGGTCTTGAGAACCTTGCGACCACGATAGAAGCCGTTCGGGCTGATGTGGTGGCGCAGATGGGTTTCGCCGGTGGTCGGCTCGACGGCGATGCCGGGCACGCCCAGCGCATTGTGCGAACGGTGCATGCCGCGCTTCGACGGCGACTTCTTGTTTTGCTGGACGGCCATGCTGGCTCCTGGAAATATGGGTGTGAGTTGGCGGTGTGCGTGCGGGGCGGCCTACGAATAGGAATGCGGATACGAAATCTGCATGAATCACATGCCCAACGGCGCGCGCGAAGCCCATGATTATAGCCCATCCGCATTGCCGTGACCAGTGCTGCGCTCGCGCAACGTCCTCGAGCCCTTCAGGGCTTCCCGGACTTGCCGGAGCGCAGGGCGCCCAGCACAGCGAAGGGATTGGGGCGGGCCGCTTCGGCGCCGTCGAAGTCGGGGTCCACGGCCGACAGCCGGGTCGGCTCCGGACAGACCTCGTGCCGCGGCGTGACCGGGATCTCCATCAGCAGCTCGTCTTCGATCAACACATGCAGGTCGAAATCACGGCTGGCGACCAGCACGTCCTCCTCGGACTCCTCGTCCTCGGCGGCCGCGGTGTCTTCGTCCGGCGCAAAGCGGAACCAGCGGTCGACCTTCAATTCGATCTCGACCGGCGAAAGACAACGCTGGCAGATCAAGGGCGCCTCAGCCTGCGCTTCGAGGTGCAGCCAGGACACTGGCCTGCCGTCGGCACCGCTGCGCGACTGGCCGGTGCCCTTCCACTGAACCGTCGCATCGGCGGCCGGGGCCGCCAGTTCGGCGCTCAGGCGCTCGAAGCCCGACAGCGGGTCGCTTGCGGAAAGGGTCGCTGCCGCGGCGGCGAAGCCGTTCACGTCGAGCCGGCCGGGGACAAATTCTTTGGTCATCCACGCCAGTCTAAACCGCTCGCGCACAATCACGCCCATGCAACGCCCCCTGATCCTTGCCTCGACTTCCCGCTACCGCCGCGAACTGCTGACTCGCCTGCACCTGCCCTTCGACGTCCAGGCGCCGGACGTCGACGAAACCCCACTGGCGCACGAGGCGCCGCGCGCCCTGGCCGAGCGGCTGGCACTCGAGAAGGCGCGCGAAGTGGCCCGCCGTTTTCCGCAGGCCGTCGTGATCGGCTCGGACCAGGTCGCGGACCTGGCCGGCGAGCCGCTCGGAAAGCCCGGCGACCATGCCCGTGCCACGGCGCAGCTGCGGCGGATGCGCGGCCAGGCCCTGGTCTTCCAGACCGCGGTCGCCGTGGTTTGCCAGGCGACCGGCTTCGAGGCGCGGGACCTGGCACCGGTGCGCGTGGTGTTCAGGCAGCTCGACGACGCCGCGATCGAGAAATACCTGCGCGCCGAGCAACCCTATGACTGCGCCGGCAGCGCCAAGAGCGAGGGCCTGGGCATTGCCCTGCTCGAGTCGATCGACAGCGACGACCCCACCGCCCTTGTCGGGCTGCCGCTGATCCGCACCGCCCGCATGCTGCGCGCCGCTGGCGTCGACCTGCTATGAGCGCCCTGCCCCTCGGAAGGCTCTACCTCGTCCCCGCGCCGCTGGATTTCGGCTGCGAGGAGCAGGCGCCGCTGGACGACGCGCTGCCCCGCGGCACGCTGGCGACTGCCGCCGGCATCACGCACTGGATCTGCGAGAACGCCAAGTCCGCCCGCGCCTACCTCAAGCGCATCGACGCCACCACGCCGCTGGCGGCACCGATGCAGGCACAGCAAATCCAGGAGTTGCCGCGCGAAGTCCACAAGAAGGGCGATCATGGGGGGCAGTTCGATGCACGGCCGCTGCTGGCCCCCGCGCTGGCCGGACACGACATCGGACTGCTCAGCGAGGCCGGGATGCCCGCGGTGGCCGATCCCGGCTCGTCGGTCGTGCGGGCCGCCCACGAGCTCGGCATCACGGTGGTCCCCTTGACCGGACCGGTGTCGCTGCTGCTTGGCCTGGCGGCCAGCGGGCTCAACGGCCAGAACTTCGCTTTCGTCGGCTACCTGCCGCAGGAGGCGGATGCGCGCAATCAACGCATCCGCGAACTCGAGGCGCTCGCCCTGCGGACCGGCCAGACGCAACTCTTCATCGAAACGCCTTACCGCAATGCCGCCCTGCTGCAGGCGCTGACGCAGACACTGCAGCACAACACCCGGCTGGCCGTGGCGCGCGGGTTGACGCTGGCGTCCTGCAACGTGCGCAGCGACACTGTGAAGAGCTGGCGTGGCAGGCCGCTGCCGGCCGACGAGCGCACGCCGGCGGTGTTCGCGATCGGCCGCTGACCGCCTCTTGCACATGGAGATCTCGAACCGCATGCGCTGGGCCGCGCGCGCGCAGTTCTTTTGCTCGGGCTTCGTGTTCGCGACCTGGGGCGTGCACATCCCGACCATCAAGGCCCACTACGGCGTCGACGAGGCCGAACTCGGCCTCGCGATGCTGGCCGCAGGCGTCGGCGCCCTGCTGGGGCTGACCCAGGCCAGCCGCTGGATCGGCCGCCACGGCGCCCGCCGCACCGCCGCCATTTGCGGTGTCACCTACGCCCTGCTGCTCGCCGGGCTGCTGGCGATGCCGGACTATCCGGCACTGCTGGGCCTGCTGGCCGTGTTCGGCATCGCCACCAGCGTGTTCGACGTGGCGATCAACACCGAAGCGGCGCAACTCGAGCTTCGAGACGGCCAGCCGCTGATGAGCGGCATGCACGGCATGTTCAGCCTCGGCGGCATGGTCGGCGCCCTGACCGGCGGTGCCGCGCTTGCGGCGGGCCTGCGGCCGCAGTTCCACCTTGTCCTCGTCGCCGCGGCGATGGCACTGACCATTGCCGTGGCCGCACGCTCAATGCTGCCCAGGGAAGCCACGGCCTCTTCCGGCGCAGACCACGGCTTCCGGTTGCCGCGCGGCACCCTGGCGCTGCTGGGCGTGCTGGCGGCGCTCGGCCTGGTTGCCGAAGGCGCGATCTACGACTGGAGCGTGCTCTACCTGCAGCAGGAACTGGGCAGCCCCCAGCAGCAGGCCGCACTGGCCTATGCGAGCTTCTCGGCCGCGATGGCGCTGGCCCGCTTCGGCGGCGATGCGATGCGCGCCCGCTTCACGCCGGCCGTGCTGCTGCGCGGCAGCGCGCTGCTGGCGGCAGGATCGATGGCCATGGTGCTGCTGACCGACCGGCCATGGCTGGCGCTGATCGGATTCGCCGGCGTCGGCGTCGGGTTCGCCAACGTGGTGCCGATCCTGTTCGCAGCCTCGGCGCGCGTTCCGGGCATGGCGCCGGCACGCGGCATCGCAGCGGTCTCGGCGCTGGCCTATCTGGGCTTCATGGCCGGCCCGCCAGTGATCGGCTTCCTGGCCCAGGCCAGCTCGCTGACCCACGCGCTGTATGTGGTGGTGGCCTTCGCCGCAGCGCTGGCGGCGTCGGCGCGCTACGCCGATCCGGCGTGAGTCTGCCACGGCGGAACGCGCCCCCTCTGGGGGCAGCGCGTACACGAAGTGACGAGCGTGGGGGCTCAGTGCAGCGCCGGCACGGCGCGCAGCGCCCGCACCGAGGCATCCCCGAGCGCGGCGCCGAACTTCTTGGCCAGCTTCTCGGCCACGTTTTCGCGCCGTGTGTAGTCGATCACTTCCTCGGCCTTGATGACCTCGCGGGCGACGAAATCGACATTGCCGAGTTGGTCGGCCAGGCCGAGTTCGATCGACTGCTGGCCGCTCCAGAACAGGCCGCTGAAGAGCCCGGGGGTGCCGGTCTTGAGCCGATCCCCGCGGCCGTTCTTGACCACCTCGATGAACTGGCCGTGGATCTGGTCGAGCATTTGCTGGGCATGCGCCTTCTGGGCGTCGTTCATCGGGCTGAAGGGGTCCATGAAGCCCTTGTTGTCCCCGGCCGTGAGCAGCCGGCGCTCCACGCCCACCTTGTCCATGAGCCCGGTGAAGCCGAAGCCGTCCATCAGCACGCCGATGCTGCCCACGATGCTGGCCTTGTCGACGAAGATCTTGTCGGTCGCGGCGGCGATGTAGTAGGCCGCGGACGCGCAGGTCTCCTCGACCACCGCGTAGACGGGCTTGTCGTACTTGGCGCGCATCCGCTTGATCTCGTCATTGATGATGCCGGCCTGCACCGGACTGCCGCCCGGCGAATTGATCAGCAGCACGATGCCCTTGGCGCCGTCGTCCTCGAAGGCCGACTTCATTGCCGCGACCACGAACTCCGCGCTGGCATCGGCGCCGGCGGCGATCTCGCCCTTGATCTCGACCACCGCGGTGTGCGGCGAGGCCTTCGCGGTGGACGGCGTGCCGCGCGACAAGGCGAGCCAGACCAGGAAGATGAAGAAGGCGAGCCAGCTCAGCCGGACGAAGGTCTTCCAGCGCCGAGTGGCGCGCTGTTCGCGGACGGCGGCAAAAGCCAGCTTCTCGAGCGTCGCACGCTCCCAGCCGGCGGATTGCGCCGGATCGTTCTTCGCCATGTTTCTCGTACCGTCTGCGGTAAATGTGGGCGCCGTGCGCTCGATAGGCTCGAAACCCTCGGGTTCCGTGCGGTTGGAATCGGTCATTTCAGAAGGCCAGAGCTTGAAGATTCCAGGCAGTATGCCAGTGCACCACGCCGTCCCGCTCGCTCAACGCGATCTTCACGAGCCCCCCGCGGCAGGGCCCGCCGGCGCATTCGCCGGTGTCGGGCTGGTAGACCGCGCCGTGCGTCGCGCACAGCAGCCACTGGCCGCTGTCGTCGAAGAAGCGGTCGGGCTGGAAGTCCATTTCCATCGCCACATGGCTGCAGCGGTTCAGGTAGGCATGCGGCGCGCCTTCGAAACGCACCGCGAAGGCCCGGCAGGTCTCGCCGCCATGCACCACATCGAAAGGAACCGCACGACCGCCCTCGACCAGGTCGGCCGAGTTGCAGAGGGGAATCGACTCGCTCATTGCAGGCTCAGGCGTTGTCGACCAGCCATCGCGAGAGCCCGGCCACCGAATGCGCCACGTGCAGCGGCGCCAGCGCATCGAAGCTCCCCGCCTCGTGGGCGCCATAGCTGACGCCGACGCTGGCGCAACCGGCATTGAGGGCCAGCTGCAAGTCGTGGGTAGTGTCGCCGATCATGAGCGTCCGCTCGGCCGGCACCTCGAGTTCTTCCATCAGTTCGAGCAGCATGCGCGGATGCGGCTTGCCGAAGGTCTCGTCGGCCGTGCGCGAAGCGTCGAAGCGATCGCGCAGCGACGCCGTGGCCAGCGCCTCGTTCAGGCCGCGGCGCGACTTGCCGGTGGCCACCGCCAGCTTGTGGCCGCGCCCCCGCAGGGCATCGAGCATCGGCAGCACGCCATCGAACAGCACCAGGTCGTCCTGGTGCTGCAGGAAGTGAAAGCGATAGCGGGCGCCGAGCTCGGGGTACTTCTCCTTCGGCACATCCGGCGCCGCGCGGGCCAAGGCCTCGGCGAGTCCGAGCCCGATCACCCAGGCGGCATCGCTTTCGCTCGGTCTGGCGCCGCCGACGTCGACCACGGCAGCCTGAATGCAGCGCGCGATCAGGCGCGTGGAGTCGTAGAGCGTGCCGTCCCAATCGAAGGCGAGCAGGTCGAAGCGGCGGGGTCGGATGTCAGTCATGGGCTTGAACGAAGGGATGGGCGGCGAGTGCATCGAGCGCAGCGGGAGGCATCAGCGCGTGCAGTTCAGGCGGCAGGTCGGCTTGCAGCGCGACACGCTCGGCGCTCGCAGGATGGGTGAACTGGAGCCGCCACGCATGAAGGAACATGCGCTTGAGACCCAGCTTCTGCAAGGCCCGATTGCGCTCGAAGACGCCATATTTGTCGTCGCCGGCGATCGGATGCCCGGCCGAGGCGAGATGGACGCGGATCTGGTGGGTGCGGCCGGTCTTGATGGTCACCGCCAGCAGGGAGAACTCGGCGCCATCGCCGGGAAGCGAAAAACGGGCCAGCACCTTGACCAGCGTGACGGCCCGCATCGCGTCCGGATGATCCTTGGCGACGACGCGGACCCGCCGTTCCCCTTCGGCCGCGCCCGCAGGCGCCGGCAGCAGATACTTGGCCAGCGGCGCGTCGAGCACCTTCTTGTTGGCGGGCCAGGCGCCCTCGACCAGCGCCAGGTAGGTCTTGCCGGTCTCGCGCTCGCGGAACTGGTCCTGCAACGCGGTCAGGGCGCTGCGCTTCTTGGCGACCAGCAGGATGCCCGAGGTCTCGCGGTCGAGCCGGTGCACCAGTTCGAGGAAGCGCGCCGCGGGCCGCGCCCGGCGCAGCTGCTCGATGACGCCGAAGCTCACGCCGCTGCCGCCGTGCACCGCGACACCGGCCGGCTTGTCGATCGCCAGCAGCGCGTCGTCCTCGAGCAGCAGCGGGAACTCGCGCGCCGGTGCCGCCGGCGCGCCGCCTTCTTCGGAGCGGGCCGACACGCGGACCGGCGGCAGCCGCAGCACGTCGCCCGCGGCCAGCCGCGACTCGGCCTGGGCACGCCCCTTGTTGATGCGCACCTCGCCGGAGCGGATGATCCGGTAGACGTGGGTCTTGGGCACGCCCTTGAGATGGCGGAACAGGTAGTTGTCCAGCCTTTGGCCGGCGGAATCCTCGTCGACCGTCAGAAAGCGAACTTCTGCCGCCGCGGGGACCGGCTTCGCACCTATAATGTTTTTCACCAGCGCGGTCTTGTAAGTGCTTGATTAATCAGAAGTTTAGAGCACTGCAGGAAGCGCTGTGAGGTCGATGCCGCTTTGAGGCAGCGTCCGCAGGCCACGCGCAAGAGCGCAAGGCGGCGGGCCCTGCAGCCGAGTCAAGCCGACGCCCACGAAACACCGATACGGAATACCCCAGCCGGCAGGCTCCAATCTGCCGGCGGATCGAAGCGAGTCCCTTGTGTTGATGCTGCTGATTCAACTGATCCTGCGCTGGCAAAAGCCGGCAGCGTCAGCCATTGAATCTCCGCCAGCGCGCGCCACCCCTGCGCCAGTTGCTATCAAAATAATAGCAAATCGACCCCACATGCGGCTCGCGCTCATCCACGCGCCCCCACCCCGTCTGACATCGAGTTGACTCTCGATGTGGTTGTCCGCGTCCGCGCGGCGGCCCCAGCAGCCTGGGTACAGCGGCAATTCCTTCGTTTCGCGAGCGTCGTCCGTGCATCGTTAGGTCCGTCATGGACCGGTAAGAGCGATACGAACAGACATAAGGACAACGCATCATGAAACGGATGCTGATCAACGCCACGCAGCCTGAAGAGCGCCGCCTGGCCATCGTCGACGGGCAAAAGCTCCTCGACTACGAAATCGAGATCGAAGGGCGCGAACAGCGCAAGGGCAACATCTACAAGGCCGTCGTGACGCGCGTCGAGCCCTCGCTGGAAGCCTGCTTCGTCGACTACGGCGAAGACCGCCACGGCTTCCTGCCGTTCAAGGAAATCTCCAAGCAGTATTTCGCCGAAGGCGTCTCGGCCAGCCAGGCCCGGATCCAGGACGCGATCCGCGAAGGCCAGGAACTGGTCGTTCAGGTCGAGAAGGAAGAACGCGGCAACAAGGGCGCGGCGCTGACCACCTTCATCTCGCTGGCCGGCCGCTATGTCGTGCTGATGCCGAACAACCCCCGCGGCGGCGGCGTCAGCCGGCGCATCGAGGGCGACGACCGGGCCGAACTCAAGGAGGCGATGGACCAGCTGGAGTACCCGAAGGGCGCCAGCATCATCGCCCGCACCGCCGGCATCGGCCGCTCGGCGCCCGAGCTCCAGTGGGACCTGAACTACCTGCTCAAGCTCTGGACCGCC
This sequence comes from Variovorax sp. P1_H2, assembly GCF_056405295.1. NCBI lineage: Bacteria > Pseudomonadati > Pseudomonadota > Betaproteobacteria > Burkholderiales > Comamonadaceae > Variovorax > Variovorax sp. P1_H2. The sequence continues at coordinate 18,210 of NZ_JBFUCJ010000047.1, forward strand.
ATCGACGGCGCCGCCAAGGGCGCCAAGGGCGCGTTCCTGATCTACCAGGAATCCTCGCTCGTGATCCGCGCGATCCGTGATTATTTCAATCACGACATCGGCGACATCCTGATCGACACCGACGACATCTACGACCAGGCGCAGCAGTTCATGGCGCACGTGATGCCGGAGCATGCGGCCCGCGTGAAGCGCTACCGCGACGACGCGGCGCTGTTCAGCCGCTTCCAGATCGAGCACCAGATCGAATCGGCCTACGCCCGCACGGTGCAACTGCCGAGCGGCGGCGCGATCGTGATCGACCACACCGAGGCGCTGGTCTCGGTCGACGTCAACTCGGCCCGCGCCATCAAGGGCGGCGACATCGARGARACCGCSACCCGCACCAACCTGGAAGCCGCCGACGAGGTGGCGCGCCAGATGCGCCTGCGCGACCTCGGCGGCCTGATCGTGATCGACTTCATCGACATGGACGAGTCGAAGAACCGCCGCGAGGTCGAGAGCCGCCTGCGCGACGCGCTGCGCCAAGACCGCGCTCGCGTCCAGTTCGGCTCGATCAGCAAGTTCGGCCTGATGGAAATGAGCCGCCAGCGCCTGAAGCCGGCGCTCAGCGAAGGCTCGTCGATCCCCTGCCCGCGCTGCGGCGGCTCGGGCCACATCCGCGATACCGAATCGAGCGCGCTGCAGATCCTGCGCATCATTCAGGAAGAGTCGATGAAGGACAACACGGCCGCCGTGCATGTCCAGGTGCCGGTCGAGGTGGCGTCGTTCCTGCTGAACGAAAAGCGCCCCGAGATCGCCAAGATCGAGCTCAAGCAGCGCGTGACCGTGCTGATGGTGCCCAACAAGACGCTCGAGACGCCCAACTACAAGCTCGAGCGGCTCAAGCACGACGATCCGCGCCTCGACCACATCGAGGCCAGCTACAAGATGGCCGACGAGATCGAGGATCCGACCTCGGTCACGCGCCGTTCGCAGGAGCCGACCAACAAGCAGACGCCGGTGATCAAGGGCGTGCTGCCCGATGCGCCGGCGCCGGTGGCGGTGCCGAAGCCCGAGGCGGTGCGGCCGGTGGCAGCGGCGCGGGCGCCGGTCGCAGCGCCCGCACCGGTGGAAGTGCCCGCCAAATCGGCCGAATCCGGCCTGTTCGGCTGGATCAAGAGCCTCTTCGGGGGTGCCCCGGCGGCACCGGCTCCGGCTCCGGCCCCGGCGACGATCCCGGTGGAAGCACCGAAGCCGCGCCGCGATGGCCGCGGTGCGCGCGAGCGCGATGGCGAGGGCGCGCGCACGGCACGTGACGGCGAGCAGCGCCGTGGCGGCCGTGGCGAAGGCCGAGGTGCTCGTGACGGCGAAGCGCGCAGTGGCGAAGGCCGCGGTGGCGAACGCCGAGGTGGTCGCTCGGGAGAGCGCCGCGACGGAGAACGCCGCGAAGGGCGCGAAGCCCGCGGCGAGGCCCGCACCGACAGCCAGGTCCGGGAACAGCGCGAGCCGCGCGAGACCCGTGCGCCGCGCGACAGCGAGCGTCGCGGGCGCGGCGAGCGCCGCGATGGCGAGGCGCGCCAATTGCCGGCCGAAGCCACCGACATCCAGCTCGATGCCCAGGCACTCGCGCCGAACGCCGGCGAAGGCGGCGAAGCGGCCGGCCCCTCGGAACGCGCACCGCGCGGACGCGGCGAGCGCCGTGAACGCGGCGATCGCAGCGGCGATGGCGCCCGCGAACGCAATGGCGACATGTCCCGCGAAATCCAGGGCGAGGCCACCCCGGAAGGTGCTTCGAACGAGCGCGTCGCACGCAGTGGACGCGGCGAGGACCGCCCGCCTCGTGGCGAACGCGGCGACGGCCGCCGCGAACGGCGCAACGACGGGCCGGCACGCACGCCGGAAGCAGCGGGCGCGGCGGAATCCTCGCCCGCCGAGGCCGGTGCCACGGAGTTCGCCGCGGGCGACGACCAGGGCGAGACCGCGCCGCGCCGCGAAGGCGACGAGCGCCGCGGCCGGTCGCGCGACCGCTACGGGCGCGATCGCCGCGAGCGCGGTCCGCGCGAAGACGCCGGCGAAGCGATGCCGGCAGCTGCTGCGGCAGCGGTCGACGTCGAGGAAGCCGCCGTCCACTCGGCCCTGCCRCCGGCACCGGTGCGCGCCGAGCGCCCGGCCGTGGCGCCGGCAGCGCCGATCGTGGTCGAGGCCAAGGCCCCGTCCTCGCGCGCACTGCCGAAGGTCCAGCCCTTCCAACTGCCGCTCGACGAACTGGCCCAGGTCGCGGAAGGCTCGGGCCTGCACTGGGTCAACTCGGATGCCGAGCGCGTGGCAGCGGTTCGCGCGGCCATCGATGCCGAACCCAAGCCCCGGCATGTGCCACGCGAACGCCCGCCGGCGATCGTGATCGACGAAGGTCCGCTGGTGCTGGTGGAAACCCGCCGCGACCTGAGATCGATGACGCTGCCCTTCGAGGATGCAGCGCGCGGCGCCAACGCGCCGCACTGAAGCCAGGGGGAGGCGGCCAGCCTCCCTCCGCTTCACCCTTCAAGGGAGGCTGCGGCCTCCCTTTTTCGTTTTCGGGTCCCGCCGACCGCTGCGGCCTGCGTTGCCGGCGGCGCGTTCGTCCTGGCCGATCCATCGTTCGACGGCCGACCCGTTCATGGACGAAATGCGCCCATCGCCCATTCCGAGTGCTTGCTCACAAACGAATCCATAGGTACTAATCCTCAAAATCTCGAACGGCGTGCACAAACAACAGCTCGATGCCAGCTTGCATTAACATTTTGTCATACCAAAGGACTACACTCTTACACGCGATGTTGCGCTGCACCATTACCCTTTTCCGAGGGTTCTCACAGAGGAGGCAGCCTACGCCGTTTGGCGGACGATGTACGGCTTTAGTTGACACGACAGCGGCTGCGACATATGTTCAAATTCTTGCCGATAGTAGTAAAGCGTTACACTGCCACGCTCTAGTTTGAGGCAGCACCCGATACGGGGGAATATCAGATGTTTCGTTCCGATTCGACCGCCAGCGGCAACGTGGTCCGACGCTTCACCCCGGACGGCAGCGGTCCCTCTGCGCCCCCCGTTCAGGCCAGGCCGCGCCGGCTGTCGCTGCTCGAGCGCATCGTCAAGCGCAGCCTCGACATTTTCGGCGCCTTGTTCTTCTTTGCCGTCTTCGGGCCGCTCTACCTGCTGGTCGCACTGGGCGTGCTGATCAGCATGGGGCGCCCGGTGCATTACTGGCAGAACCGGCTCGGCGAGCGCGGCCAGCGCTTTCGCTTCTACAAGTTCCGCTCGATGGTCCGCAATTCGGATGACGTGCTGGACGAGTTCCTGAGCCGCAGCGACATGGCCCGCACCGAATGGGACACCTTCCAGAAGCTGGAGAAGGATCCGCGCATCACGCCGATCGGCCACTTCATCCGCAAGCTGAGCCTGGACGAACTGCCGCAATTCTGGAATGTTCTCAAGGGCGACATGAGCCTGGTCGGCCCCCGCCCCTGCATGGAGCGCCAGCGCAGCCTCTACGGCAAGGGCTGGGAACACTACTGTGCGATGCGCCCCGGCATCACCGGCCTGTGGCAGGTCAGCGGCCGGAACCGGCTGTCCTACGCCCGCCGCGTCGAGCTCGACGTCGAATACGTCAGCAACTGGTCGTTGTGGCTCGACATCAAGATCCTGCTGAGGACGGTTCGGGCCGTCATCACCGGCGAGGGGTCGCGATGAGTCGGATCCAGCCGGTGGTCCTGTGCGGAGGCAGCGGCACCCGGTTGTGGCCGCTCTCGCGCAAGACGCTGCCCAAGCAGTTCGCGCCGCTGGTCGACAACAAGAGCCTGCTGCTGCTGACGCTCGAGCGCTTGCGCCAGCTCAATCCGGAGGTGACCTGCGTGGCCGCGGAGGAGCATCGCTTCCTGGTGCAGGAAGCGATCGACGCGGCGCAGGTCAGCGGCAAGCAGTTGCTCGAGCCGGTGGCGCGCAATACCGCTGCCGCCATGGCCGCGGTGGCCTTGCTGGCCGACCCGGATCGGTTGCTGCTGTTCGCACCCGCCGATCACTACATCCCCGAGCCGGACCGCTTCGTCGCAACGATCCTGCAGGGCGTCCCGGCCGCCATGGCCGGCTACCTGGTGACCTTCGGTGTCGAGCCCTCCTTCCCCAGCACCGCCTATGGCTACATCCGCCAGGGTGACAAGCTCGACGGCGCGCTGGCCGAGGACGCGGGCCGCGCGGTAGCGGCCTTCATCGAGAAGCCGCCGGCCGAACGCGCCGAGCGGCTGCTGCTGGAAGGGGGCAATCTCTGGAACGCCGGCATCCTGCTGGTTCAGGCCAAGGTCCTGATCGCGGCACTGCAAGCGCATGCACCGGACATTCTCGAGAGCTGCCAGCTGGCCATCGCCGCCGTCGAGACCGACGGCGACTTCCTGCGAATGGACCCCGCGGCCTTCGGACGCTGCCGCAGCCAGAGCATCGACTATGCGGTGCTCGAGAAGTGCGACCGCGTGGCGGTGATCCCGTTCCAGGGCCGGTGGAGCGACGTCGGAAGCTGGAATGCGGTCGCCGACCTCCACGACACCGATGCCAACGGCAACCGCATCAGCGGCCAGGGCTTCGCCATGAGTGCGACCAACACCTTCATCCATGCGCCCAGCCGCCCCGTCGTGGCGCTGGGAACCAAGGACCTCCTGGTGATCGACACGCCCGACGCCCTGCTGGTCGTGCATCGGGAGTGCGCGGAGCAGGTCAAGGACGTGGTCGCCCTGCTGACCACGCACGGCCACAGCCAGGCCACCCGGCACCGCCGCATTCCGCGGCCATGGGGCGCCTACGACAGCATCGACGACGGCGAGCGCTTCGCGGTCAAGCGGCTGACGGTCAAGCCGGGCGCCCGCCTGGCCCTGCGGATGCACCACCACCGCGCCGAGCACTGGGTGGTGGTCAAGGGGACGGCGCGCGTGGTGTGCGACGACAAAGATGTGCTGGTGAAGGAGAACGAGTCGATCTACATCCCCGTGGGCGCGGTCTACCGGCTGGAGAACGCCGGCAGGACCGCACTCGAGGTGATCGAGGTCCAGACCGGCGGCTATCTGGGCGAGGACGACATCGTGCGCTTCGCCGACGTCGAGTCGCCCGGCACCGGCGACAAGAGAAAGCTCGCCTGAATTTCCGACGGCGACCCCAGGCGATATGTCAATGAACGAGTTGCAAAAGCGAATCTTCGTCGCAGGTCACCGCGGCATGGTCGGCAGTGCCATCGTGCGCTGCCTGGAGCAGCGGGGCTATGCCGCGATCCTCACGAGGAGCCATGCCGAGCTCGACCTCACGGACCAGGGGCAGGTGCGAGCCTTTTTTGCCGAAGAGAAGCCGCAGGAGGTCTACGTCGCGGCCGCGAAGGTGGGCGGCATCCACGCCAACAACAGCTATCCGGCCGAATTCATCTATTCGAACCTGATGGTCGAGGCCAACCTGATCCACGAGTCGTGGCGCACCGGCGTCGCCAAGCTGCTGTTCCTGGGCTCGAGCTGCATCTATCCGCGGCTCGCGCAGCAGCCGATGCCGGAGGACGCCCTCCTCACGGGCAAGCTGGAGCCGACCAACGAGCCCTACGCGATCGCCAAGATCGCCGGCATCAAGCTCTGCGAGAGCTACAACCGCCAGTACGGCTGCGATTTCCGCAGCGTGATGCCGACCAACCTCTACGGACCGGGCGACAACTACCATCCCGAGAACAGCCACGTGCTGCCGGCGATGATCCGGCGCTTCCACGAGGCGAAGGCCAGCGATGCCCCGACCGTCGTGATCTGGGGCACCGGCACGCCGAAGCGGGAGTTTCTGTATGTCGACGACATGGCGCGGGCCTGCGTCCACGTGATGGACCTGCCGCGCGAAACCTACGCGGCCCACACCGACGTCATGGCGAGCCACATCAACGTCGGCACCGGCGAGGACCTGTCGATCGCCGAACTGGCGCAAATGGTGAGCGAGGTGGTCGGCTACCAGGGCCGTATCCACTACGACACCAGCAAGCCCGACGGCACGCCGCGCAAGCTGCTGGACATTTCGCGCATCCGCAAGCTCGGCTGGAAACCGGCCGTGGCCTTGCGCGACGGCATCGCGACCGCCTACGAAGACTTCTGCAGCGAAGCACTGGTGGCCTGAAGCTCCGGCCGCCTTGCCGTGATTCAAGGATGAACGCTTCTTCCTCTATTTCCATCGTTCCGCCAGGCCTTGGCGGCGTGAGGGACTACGCCTCGCTGGTCAGCGGCGCGCTGGATGCCCCGCTGGTCGAACTGACGCCGGCCACCCGCATTGACGGCTTCGGGGGGCGTCTGTTGTTACTGCACCTCAGTGGCTACGGATACCAGAAGCGCGGCGCGCCCCTGTGGCTGGTTCGCGCGGTGCGCGAGATGCGGCCCCGTTTCGACAGCGTCGGCATCGTCTTTCATGAGCTGTTCGCCGTCGGCCCGCCGTGGCGTTCGGCCTTCTGGCTCACCGGACTCCAGAAGCTCGTTGCGCGCGACCTGCTGGCAATGGCGGATTTCTGGATCACCAGCCGGGAAGACTCGGCGCGCTGGCTGCTCGCCGGCCGGGCCAGGCAGGTGCCGCACCGGGTGCTGCCGATCTTCTCGACCGTTGGCGAGCCGGATGCGATCGCGACGCCGCGCAAGGACGAGATCGTCGTCTTCGGCACTCCCGGCGTGCGGGCGAGTGTCTATCGATGGGCTGGCGGCGAAATCTTCCGCTGTGCCGAGCGCAGGGGACTACAGATCCACGACATCGGCGCCGCATTCCCGCCCCAGAGCGCGCTGTCGACCCGCCTGGCGGCAAGCGGCGCCGTGGTGCACGGCAAGCTGCCCGCCGACGCGGTGAGCGCCCGGATGGCCGAGGCCCGGTATGGCGCGCTGGCCTACCCGGCCGAAGACGTCGCGAAGAGCAGCGTCTTCGCCGCCTATTGCGCGCACGGCCTCTGCCCGATCCTGCTGTCGCCCTCCGACCGCACCCGGGACGGACTCGTGGCCAACCGCAACTTCGCGTTCGGTTTCGAGGCACTTGACGACGCCGGCATCCATCCCGCCCGGGTCGGACGGGAAGCGAGGAAATGGTACGAGCCGCATCGGCTGTCGGCCCACCAGGCGGTGCTCCAGCAACTGGCGGCACAAACGGCACAAGCCCGTCGCAACACGGCGCTGRCCATCGCCAAGCCACCGATGCATGGCGTTGGATTGCGATCATGAGTCCGGTGCTTGTCACCCATCCGGGTCTGCAGCATTCGCACCAGCTGGCCCTGGCCCTTTACGAGCGATCGCTGCTGCAGTCGTTCTGGTCGGGCGTGCCCGTGGCCGCGAAGGGCGAACCGGCTCCCTGGTGGCTGCCCGAAAGATACCGTCAGAAGGTCCGCACCGTCGACATTCCCCGCGCCTTGCGCCGCCACCCGGCGCGCTTCCAGCTGGCCATGCGCGCCGCGCAGGCGATCCATTGGGGCGGCCCGGGTTCCGACGGCGCGCATCGCATTTTTCATTGGTTCGACGCCTGGGCAGCGCGGCAAATCCTCAAGCTCAGGCCCAAGGTGGTGGTCGCCTACGAGAACGCGGCGTATCACTCCTTCCAGGCGGCAAGGTCGGTCGGCGCGCGCTGCGTGCTGGATGCCGCGGCCTTTCACCATCAGGCGGCCAAGGAGCTCTTCGGCGGCTTCGACACCCCCTATACGCCCGAGATCAACCGCCGCAAGGATGAGGAGGTCCGCCTGGCAGACCTGATCCTCACCTGCTCCCCGCTGGCGGCGGAAAGCTATGTGTCGAACGGCGTTGCGGCGGACAAGCTGCGTCCCTTGCTGCTCGGCGCCGAGCCTCCGCAGGACATTCCGACATGGCAACCCAGCCGGGGCGCACCCCGGTTCGTCTTTGCCGGCACCCTGTGCCACCGCAAGTCGGTCGACGTGATCGTCGAAGCCTTCGGCCGCCTCCACGCCGAGGGCCTGCGCTACGAATTGCAGTTCATGGGCGGCGTCGATGACCCGGCATTGCTGGCCGCGGTCGAGGCAACGCCGAATGCCCGCCATCTCGCAAATGCGCCGCAGAAGGCGCTGTATGGGGTGCTGGCCCAGGCGGACTGCCTCCTGCTCCCCTCCCGCTCGGACTCGTTCGGAATGGTCGTCGCCGAGGCGATGGCCTGCGGTACGCCGGCCATCGTGTCGACCCAGACCGGCGCCAAGGCCATGATCGAGAACCATCCGGGCAGCGGCTGGATCGTCGAACCGGACGTAGACTCCCTGCATGCCACGGTGCGCCGGTTGATCGAGAATCCCGAACTCCTGCGGGCCGCACGGCCGGCGGCACTGCGCTCCGGCCAGGCATTCTCGTGGGCCAACTACCGAGACCGGGCGGGCCAACTGCTCGAGGAGTTCGTTCGATGAACAGCGCTGCGGCCTCCTTGCCGTTCGACCGGGTCCGCCGGGCTTCCCTGAGCCGGGCGGGCTACGTCTTTATCGCCGTCCTGCTGATCGTCGTGCTCGAGGGCGCGGTCCGCAAATGGGCCGTGTCGTCCGCGACGCTCCCGCTGATCCTGACGCGCGACCTGCTGGTCGCCTATCTGATCATGTCCGCGTGGACGCGAGGGCATTTCCGTCGGCAACCGGTCGCCACCGCGGTGCTGCTCGGATGGTCGTGCCTGGTCGTGGCCTGGGGCCTGCTGCAGCTCATCGGAGGAGAAAGCTCCCCGACCGTGCTGCTGATCGGCTTGCGCTTCTGGCTGCTCTATGCGTGGTTCGCGGTCGCCGCAGCCTCGTCGATGAACGAGGCCGACTACCGGGCCGCGTTGCTCGTCGCCGTGTGGTGCCTCGTGCTCATGGCGCCCCTGGCGGTGCTGCAATACCTGTCGCCGCCAGGGGCGCGCATCAACGCGCAGACGGAGGGAGACGAAGGTGCCATCTTCACGGTGGTCCCCGGCGTTGTCCGCACCACGGGCACCTTCAGCTTCACGCTCGGCTACGCGACTTTMCTGGCCATGGCGGCGCCTTTGGTGTTTGCCGTCGTCGGCGCGAGAAAGCGGACGAAGGCGCAATCGCTTTTTGCGACGGCAGCCCTTGGCTGCTTCGTGGCCGGCAGCGTGGTCAGCGGCTCGCGGGCTGCGATCATTTTCTCGGGCGCCATGCTGCTGGCCTACTTCCTGGGCAGGCTCTGGCTGGCGCGAGGCAAGGCGCGCACGCGCGCCGGGGTGACGGTCTTGCTGGGCCTGATGCTCGTTGCCGTCCTGCTCTATGCGTTCAGCGGCGCCCTCGAAACCACAAGCCAGCGCTTCGAGCAGGCCGCGGCCGGCGAGGACTTCCTGGGTCGGCTGCTGATGAACTTCATCGGCGAATCCAACGTCTACGACAACTTCACCTGGCTCGGCCAGGGTCTCGGGCTGGGCTCCAACCTGGCCGGCTTCGTACGAACCGGAAGCCAGGCATTCACGATCGCTGAAATCGAGGCCGGACGGATCCTGCTGGAAGGCGGCCTGATCGGCTATGCCTTCACGGCGCTCAAGGTGGTGGTCATCGTGGTCTGCATCGGCCAGAGCCTGCGCCTGGCCTACCGGCTGCGTTCGCCCTATCCGCTCCTGATGTGGTTGACCGTGGCCGTGGCGTTGCTCACCTGGCCGGCGATCGGCCAACTTTCGGCGCACGGCCTGCTGGGCCTCACGCTGGCCTTCGGCCTGCTCGTCTTCAGGCATCCGACGACCGATTTCTTCCCTTCTCGCAAGCCATCGACGTGAGACTGCTCCACCTGATCCCCTCGGTCGACCCCCGGGGTGGCGGTCCGATAGAAGGCGTGCTTCGCATCCATGAGGCGCTCGTTGGACTCGGCCACGACAGCGAACTGCTGTGCCTGGACGACCCGTCGTCGGCCTGCGTGATCGACTGTCCGGCGCCGATTCACGCACTGGGGCCGTCGCGCACCAGCTACCGCTACACCCCCCTGGCTGTCGATTGGCTGCGCGACCATGCCGCCGCCTACGACGCCGTGATCGTCAATGGCCTGTGGCAGTACACCGGCTTCGCCGCCTGGCGCGCGCTGCATGCGTCGACCACGCCCTATTTCGTCTACACCCACGGCATGCTCGATCCGTGGTTCAAGCGGCGCTATCCGCTCAAGCACCTGAAGAAGTGGCTGTACTGGCCCTGGGGCGAGTACCGCGTGCTGCGCGACGCGGCCGCCGTGATCTTCACCTGCGAGGAGGAACGCCTTCTTGCCCGCCAATCCTTCTGGCTCTACCGCGCCCGGGAAGTGGTCGGCTCCTACGGCACCTCCGAGCCGCCATCGGACGCGGCGGCACTGACCGAAACCTTCCTGGCCCGCTTTCCCGAGCTGCGGGGCAAACGGGCGCTGCTCTATCTCGGACGCATCCACGAAAAGAAGGGCGGCGACCTGCTGGTTGATGCGTTCGCCCGTGTCGCTGCCGATGCGCCAGACCTGCAACTGGTGATGGCGGGCCCCGGCGAAGAGGACCGGGTGCGGCAGCTCAAGCGCCGCGCCGTGGAACTCGGCATCGCGGCGCGCATCACCTGGACCGGGATGCTGCAGGGCGACCTCAAATGGGGTGCCTTCCACGCGGCCGATGTGTTCTGCCTGCCATCGCACCAGGAGAACTTCGGCATCGCCGTGGTGGAGGCCCTGGCCTGCGGCAAGCCGGTCCTGCTCAGCGACAAGGTCAACATCTGGCGCGAGATCGAGCAGGACGGTGCGGGCATCGTGGCCGCCGACACGCTGGCCGGCACGATCGACACCTTGCAGCGCTGGCTCGCACTGGCACCGGCGGAGGCGGCCGCCATGCGGGTGGCCGCGCGGCGCTCGTTCCGGCAGCGATTCCAGGTCGGCGAGGTGACGGAAACGCTGCTGCGGATCGTCAGCGACAACGCGCCGGCGCTCGATGCCCCGGCATCGTCGAAAGAACGCCGCCGCGGCGCCGGAATGCTGTCCGAGGGTCAATGAAACTTCTCGTCTACGGAATCAATTTCGCGCCGGAACTGACCGGCATCGGAAAATACACAGGCGAGATGGTCGCCTGGCTCGCAGCCAGGGGGCATGAGGTGCGGGTGGTGACGGCACCGCCCTACTACCCGGATTGGGCGGTCTGGCCAGACTACAGCGGCTCGCGCTACACCCGCGAGGACTGGCACGGCGCCACCATCTTCCGCGCGCCGCTGTGGGTGCCGCGCAAGGTGACGGGGCTGAAGAGGCTGGTCCACCTGGCCAGCTTCGCGCTGTCGAGTATTCCCACCCTGCTCGCGCAATGGCGCTGGAAGCCCGACCTGGTATGGGTGACCGAACCGCCGCTGTTCTGTACGCCGGCGGCGCTGGCCTTCGCGCGGCTGCGCTCGGCGAAGGCGTGGCTGCACATCCAGGACTACGAGGTGGATGCGGCCTTCGAACTGGGCCTGCTCAAGGGGGCCGGCGCACGCGCCTTCGTCTCCGCCGTCGAACGCGGCCTGATGCGCCGCTTCGACCGCATCTCGACGATCTCCCTGCGCATGATGGAGCGCGCGAGCAGCAAGGGCGCGGAGGACGCGCGGCTGGTCTCGCTGCCGAACTGGGCCGACGTGTCGGCCGTGCAGCCGCTGCGGGCGGCAAGCCCCTATCGCGCGGAACTGGGCATCAAGCCCGATGCCGTCGTGGCGCTCTATTCCGGCAACATGGGCGCCAAGCAGGGCCTGGAGCTGCTGGCCGAGATGGCCCGCCTGCTGCAGCATCAGCCCGGTCTCGAGTTCGTGTTCTGCGGCAATGGCGCCGGCCGCGCCAACCTGATGYAGCGCTGCGAGAAGCTCGCCAACGTGCGCTTCCTCGACCTGCAGCCGGTCGAGCGTCTCGGCGACCTGCTGGGCCTCGCCGACATCCACCTGCTGCCGCAGCGTGCCGACGCCGCCGACCTGGTGATGCCCTCCAAGCTCACCGGCATGCTCAGCAGCGGCCGGCCCGTCGTCGCCGGCGCCGGGGCCGAGACGCAACTGGGCAAGGTGGTCGCCCAGTGCGGCCTGGCCGTTCCACCCGACGATGCCCGCGCCTTCGCCGACGCGGTGCTCAAGCTGGCCTCCCAGCCCGAACTGCGCCGCGAGCTCAGCCTCCGCGCCCGCGCCTTCGCCGAAGCGAACTTCGACCGCGACGCCGTCCTCGCGCAATTCGAACGCGACCTGCAGGCCTGCCTGAAAAACTGAAAAGGCCGGCGAAGCCCGGCCTTGTTGGTGAAACACCGCGGAACCGGCTTCGCCGGGCCGCTGGTGTTGCCCCCGGCAGGGGGTGGGCGGGCTACACGCAGTGAGCCCAACCTGGGGGCGAGCAACAGCCACGCGGAACCGGCTTCGCCGGGCCGCTGGTGTTGCCCCCGGTAGGGGGTGGGCGGGCTACACGCAGTGAGCCCAACCTGGGGGCGAGCCTATTGCTCTTCCGGCAGGATGCTCTCGTAGTTGTAGTTGGTGTAGCGATAGCGGCCGTACTTGTAGGCAGCATAGGCCCGGCGGCTGACGTTCATGCCGTTGAGCAGCACGCCCGTGGCCGCCTTGCCGCCCATCGAAAGGCGCCGGGTGCTTTCCTTGAGCTCGCCCATCGTCGACAGGTCGGCGCGCGCCACCAGCAGCACGGTGCCCACGTGCGTCGCGATGGTGCTCGTATCAGCGGCCACCAGCACGGGCGGCGCATCGACCACGACCAGGTCGTATTGCTCGGACAGGCGCTCGAGGTTGGTCTTGAACGAATCCGACACCAGCAGTTCGGCCGGGTTCGGCGGCAGCTGGCCGGTGGCCAGGAAGTCCAGGCTGGGAACCACCTGCCGGTGCACGGTCTGCTGCACCGTCAGGCTGCCGGCGATCAGTTCGGACAAGCCGCCATGACGCTGCAGACCAAAATACTGGTGCGTGTGGCCGCGCCGCAGGTCGGCGTCGATCAGCAGCGTGCGCCGTCCGGCGGCAGCCATCAGCGCCGCGAAATTGGCGGCCACGAAGCTCTTGCCGACGCCCGGGGTGGGACCGGTGATCAGCACGCGGTTGTTGGGCGCCTCCAGCATCGCGAACTGCAGGGCCGTACGTAGGCTGCGCAGACTCTCGACGGCGGGGTCGTCGGCCTTTTCGATCGTCAGCAGCCGCACGCCGGTGGCTCCGCTCAGGCGTCGGGCGGCAATGGCCTGCTGCGCCGGGCTCATGGGAATGGTCGAGAACACCGGCAGGCCGATATCGCCCTCGACTTCGTGCGGATCGCGGATGCGCTGCTCGATGAACGCATTGCGGATGAAAGCGGCGCAGACGCCGAGGAACAGGCCCAAGGCAAGCGCTGCGGCCATGATGACGTTGCGGTTCGGCTTGATCGGGGCCCGCGGCACCACCGCCTCGTCGAGCACGCGAACGTTGCCGACCTTGCCCTCCTTCACCAGCCGCAGCTGCAGCGAGCTGTTGAGCAGCGACTGATAGAGCTCGGTGTTGACCTTGACGTCGCGCTCCATGCGCACCGCTTCCTGCTGGATCGCAGGCAGACCCTTGATCCGCGTCTGGATGCCGGCCATGTCGGCCTTCAACGCCGCGATCTGGGCGTCCAGCGTCTGCACCATCGGATGACTGGAAGTGAAGCGCGCCTCGAGCTCACGCCGGCGTTGCTGGGCGTCCAGCAGCCGGGTCTGGCGGTCGACCGCCTGGCCGAGGATCAGGGTCGCCTCCTCCGAGAAGGCCACGGTGCCCTTCTGGTTGCGATAGCGGTTGTAGGTTTCTTCCGCGGCCTCCATCTGGCGCTTGAACTGCGGCAACTGGACGTCGAGGAAGGCCAGCGTCTTCTGCGCTTCAGCCGCCTTTCGCTCGATGTTCTGCTGCACGTACTGCACGCCGACGGCGTTCAACACCTGGGCCGCACGGTCGGGATCGATGTCCTGCAGCGCCACGTTGATGATCCCGGAGGCCTTGACGCGCTCGCTCAGGCTCAGGCCCGATTGCAGCGAGATGACGGTCGGCAGCTTGGCGAGGCGCCGCAGGCTGAACTCGGCGCCCGGCTTGCCGTCCAGCTTGCTCACGACCAGTTCGATGGGCCCGTCCGGGGTCTCGGCCTTCAACGGCGTGCCGACCGAACCGACCAAGGCCTGAGCCAGGTGCGGGGAGCTCAGCGTGTACTGGCCGCCCCCCTTGGCAGTCACCTTGAAGAACGTCCCTTCCATCGACGTCGGCACGTCGAATCGAGACACCGCGATCTGCTCGGTGCCCGAGACATAGCCGCCGAAGCCCAGGAAACCCGGCTCCGACAGGCCGGTCGCCCGCCGCGTCAGCCAACCGCCGATGTAGGGAATGTAGTTCGGGCCGGCCACGATGTAGAGCTTGATCGCGTCCACGGCCTTGCCCAGCACCATCCGCGAGCGGATGATTTCCATTTCGGCGCTGGCGGGTGTCTTGAGGTCGATCAGCCCGCCGGCTTCGCTGAGGATGCCCTTGCCGCCGGGTTCCGGGTCTTCGACCTGGACCACCATGTTCGACTCGTAGACCGGACGCTCGAGGAACGCGTACGCGGCCCCGGCCAGGAACACAACCAGGGCGATGAAGGCGATCAGCCACTTGTTCGCCACCAGCACCTCGAGGTAGTGCCCGATGTCGAAATCCTCCTCGTCCGCCGTACCGAACGAACTTGGATTGGGTTTGGGAGTGAGAGAGGAATTCATCGACTGGATACTCTTGAAATGCGTTGGAGCCATTGCTGGGTACCGTCTTCGATGAGCGCCAGGGACCGCTCGAAGGAGGCACGGCCGGYCCGGTAGGGGTCCGGAATGTCCTGATCGCTGAACTCACAGAGACGAAATACCTTGCCGGAGGCAAACAGGTAGCGCTCTTCGACCGCGCGCCGCTGCGCGACGTCCATCACCAGGATCAGGTCGGCACGCTGGCAGGCGTCGAGGCTGATCTGCCGCGCACGGTGCTCGTCGATCGAAATGCCGCGCTGCTGCATCAGTTCACAGGCGATCGGGTCCGCGGGCTCCCCCACCAGGGCTCCGAGGCCGGCTGACGCCACCTGCGCGTCCGGCAGCGCCGCGGCGATCAGGCCTTCGGCCATCGGGCTGCGGCAGATGTTTCCGATGCACACGACGAGGATGTTCCGGATGGTCACGTCTGTTGCGACTAGCGGCCGGTGGCGGTGGTGCCGACGGACTGGTACGTGATCGCCGTGGTGGCGGTCGGCAGGATCAGGTTCAGGACGCGGTTCCACTGCACCAGAGGCACCGGGTCGACGTAGACCACGTCCTTCGCCTTCAGCGGGAAGCCCTCCGCCATCGCGATCGCCGTGGGCGTGCGAGCGTCGAGGTGGAAGATCGACTGGCCCTGCGCCTCGTTGCGAATCACGTAGATCTGGCGCGGATTGGCGGTGGTCAGGTTGAGGCCAGCCACTTCGGTCAGGGCATCGGTCAGGCTCAGCTGGCCATTGCGCATCAGCACGCCGGTCTGCGCGGTCGTCTCGCCCATCACGGTGACCTTTCGCTCGTCGCGGCCGCGCACATAGATCAGGTCGCCGGGGCGCAGCGGGATGCGGCTGGGGTCGACACCTGCATCGGCCATGGCCATCAGGTCGATGGGAATCGTCTTGCCGTCGCGCGTCAGGTTGATCGCCGAACGGTCGCCGTTGGGCGTCAGTCCGCCGGCACGATTGAGCGCCTCCGCCAGCGTCATCGGGATGTCGGAGAACAGCATCAGGCCGGGTGTGCGGATCTCGCCATCCAGGTAGGCGCGCTTGCTGCGGAAAGCCTGGACCCGGACGAACAGCTGCGGATCCTTGAAGACGCGTCCCAGGCGCTTCACGAGGACATCCTCGATCTCCTGGATGGTCATGCCGGCCACCTTCAGCGAGCCGACATACGGGAAGCTCAGGAAGCCGGTGCTGGAGACGATGAACCCGGCCGCGGGAGAAACGCTGGCGGCATCCCCGACCCCTCCTGGCGGACCGGCGCTGAACGTGATCTCTGGGTGGTCGTACACCACGATGCCGATCACGTCGCCCGGGCCGATGCGGTACGGCTCGACCGGGCCGACCAGGCCCATCACCTCGGGGCTGAGCTTGGTCTGACGGACGGCCGCGCGATGCGCTGCGATCAGCGTCGGCGTGATCTCGGTCAGCGCACCGGCCGGCGGCGGATCGATCTCGGCGGTCGAGAAGCCGGATGGAGAGACGGCCTGCGCGGCATCATTGCTGGCCGAGCGGAAACCCGGCGCCAGCGGCGCGCAGCCCTGGACCAGCAAGCCCACCGAAGCCAGCAGCACGGCATGTATTAGAAAATGCTTCAATTGCAGCTCCGCATCGTGACCCTGAAATGAATACTTTTGCAAACAGTTACGACTGTACATCAGGTCAAGAGGCTACTCAAACCCTTTCTTGGCTTATGACTTCTGGTGGAGGAAATATTCCCGGCAGCTGCCGAAATATCACGATTCCTTTGGAATCCGGGTCGGCTCCAATCGCCAAGCGGTCCTTATCGGAATGCTACGAATTCAATAGCATCCAACCCGCTTGAAGCAAGGCGGCGTCAGAGGCTTTCGGTTTGTGCCGCGCGCTTCCAGGCGGCCGAAGCCTGGTCGGCGTCATCGCGCGCTTCGGCCAATTGCGCCAGCGCCTGCCAGGCCCGGCGATGTAGGTTGGTGTCCTGCAGGCCCAATCCGGCCTGTGTGAGCAACTGTTGCGCCTTGCCCCATAGCTGCCGCTTCATGCAGGCCATCCCCGCCAGGTACTGCAGATTGGCATCGCGCGGGTTGTTCCGCTGCGCCGATTCGATGCGCGCCAGCCAGTCGGCATCGACCGAGTCGAGGCCGGCCTCGAGTGCCCGGACCAGTTTCACGCGCAGGGATTCGCCCAGGCTCTGCGGATGCGCGACCATGCGCTCCCAGACCGGCAGCAGCCAGGCGCGCGCCAGCGCGAGGTCGCCGCGCAGCGCGACCATGCGCTGGGCCGCGTGGATCGCGACCTCGGGCATCTCGCGCTCCGAGGCGTCGAACTCGCCCCAGGCGCGCAGCAGCTGGGCCGGATCGTGGGCCCCCGACAGCAATTCGGTGGCCAGTCCGCGCACGATGCTCTGCGCAGCGGCATCGGAAAAAGCCCGGTGCTTGGCCAGCAGCCGCGCGGTCTCGAGCGCCTCGAGGGTGCGCCGGTCCTGGCGCGCGGCTTTCAGCCGCAGGCGCAGCGCCAGGGTGCGGCGTTGCGCGCCCTGCGGCAGCTCCGCGAGCCGCGCCAGGGTGGCCGGCGCATCGCGGTCGTCGAGCGCCCAGCGGGCGGCACGCAGTTGCACGCCCTCTCGGGTTTCCGGCGCGACCATTGCGCCACGCTCGGCACTCTCGTTGAGTGCCTGTTGAAGGTGCGCATCGCGCGCCGGGCGATCCTGCAGCGACTGCGCGCTCTCGGCCGCCAGCAGGTGCGCCAGCACGCGCACCTGGAGCGCCTGCGGCAACCGGGCATCGAGCGCGGCCAGCCGCCGCTCCTGCACCAGTGCCGATTGCGCCGCCTTGCGCGCCCGCGAGAATCGGCCGGACAGCAATTGCGCGGCGGCGTCGAGCAGCGCCGAATGCAGCGCGCGCTCCTTTTGCTGCAACCGCCATTGGCGCGCCTGCCTGGGCAGCGAGAACAAGGCCGAGAAGCCCCGCAGCGCCAGGTGCAACAACACGAACACGGCGAACAGGAGCAGCAGCACGAGGTTGAGCGACAGGTCGACCCGCCAGGGTGGCCAGAAGACGGTGATCGTGCCCTGGTTGTTGCCCGCGAACAGCGCCACCGCGGCGGCGATGCCGAACAGGGCGAGGAACCAGAGGACGGCGCGCATGGCTTCGGGCCTGCCTAGCGGCCCGCGGCCGCGGTGGCGAGCGCGGCCAGCGTCTCGTCGACGCGCGGCGGCTCGCTGGTGCGGATCTGCGCCTGCACCTGCTGCACCAGCGTGGCTGCGGCCTGGACCCGGCGCGATGCCGGGTCGAAATAGCGGTTGATCGACACCGAGACGGCGGCCATCTCGCCGCGGGCCGTGTCGACTTGCCGGGACAGCAGGGCCAGCCGGGCGTTGAGCAGCTTCAGCTTGAGGTTCTCGCGCAGGAAGAAGGTCTGTTCGGGCGTCAGCAGCACCGCCTCGGGCCGCTCGATGCGCCCGACCCGCAAAAGCGAGCGCGCCTCGTTGCGCACCATCACCAGGAAGCGCTGCCACCAGGGCGCGTCGGCCGGCAGCGGCTCGGCCTGCCGGGCGTCGAGCCCGCCGCCGCGCATCGCCACCGCGTTGAGCGCCGGCAAGTCATCCACCGTGCGCATGAGTTCGTCGAGCTTCTGCAGCGCATCGGTGTTGTCGGCGCTGGCACTGCTGCGAAGGCGGTCCGCATCGTGCTGCATGGCGCGCTGCAGCGGCGCCAGGCGGGGTTGCGCGGCGCGCGTGATGCGCAGGTCGCCGGCCTTCAGCGCGGCCAGCAGCGGCTGCACGTTGCCTGTGACCTGGGCCTGCTGCAGGGCCAGCCGCACGGCGGCCTCGATGTCGATCACCAGATTCTCGTCGCGCGAGCGCGACAGGCTCTGCATCAGTTCCTCGAGCTGGGAGCGTTGCAGCGCCACCTCGCCGACCCGCGTTTCGGCTAGCGCCAGCCGGGCCGCCGTGTCCCGCACCACTTCCTGCGCCTGTCGCGCCAGGGTGCGGGCTTCCATCGACTGTGCCAGGGCATCGGCGCTCTGGCGCGCCAACTGCTCCTGCATGCCGCTGACCTTCTGCCAGAGTGCCAGCGCCATCAGCAGCGCGACCACGGCGACGATGCCGAGCAGGCCGAAAGCGAGCCGCGAGAGCAGCGCTGCCGCGGCCGCATGAGCGGCCGGCAAGGGAGCCGGAACCGGCGCGCGCAACGCGGGATCCGGCAGGGACTCGTTGAAGACGGGCGCGTCGCTCATGCCAGGGATTCTATCGACGCGACCAGTTCGGCCAGCGAAGGCCGCGACACGTGCACACGGCCGAATCCGGCGGCGCGGGCGGCCTCGGCGATGCGTTCGTGGGTGGCGAGCGCGCGCGCCGACTGCCAGCCGACGGTGGGCAGCAGCCGGCACAGGTTGGCAATCGCCTCCGAACTGCTGAACAGCCAGGTCGCGGCACCGCTGGCGCCCTCTGCCGCCAGCCGCCGCTCGGCCTCGCCGAAGGACGGCGGCAATCGACGGTAGGCCGCCACCGCATCGCAGCGGCCGCCGGCGGCCGTGATCTCGCGGGCCAGCCAGTCGCGACCCGCGGCCTGCCCCGCGGCATCGCCGCCCCGGACGATCAGGAGCCGGAAACCCGGACGCACCTGCGGCGCCACGAGGCGCCACAGGGTCTCGGAATCGAACTGCGGCGCATCGGCGGGCGGCGCGTCGATCGCCGACGCCGGCACGCCGGCCTCGCGCAGCCCCCGCGTGGTGCCGGGACCGGTAGCCCAGAATCGCAGCGTCGAAGGAAGGCGGACATCGATCCCGCAGAAGAAATGCTCGGCGGCCGCGGCGCTGACGAACATCAGCGCGTCATAGTCGGACAGGCGCTGCCAAGCGGCCTGCAGCGGCGCCGGGTCGTCGAGCGGCTCGATGGCGATCAAGGGCAGCGCCACCGCGTCCAGGCCCGCCGCGCGCAGATCGTCCACCCATCGCGCGGCCTCCCTGGCCGGTCGTGTGATCAGCAGCATGGACAAGCCGGACGCCGTCTCATTCCTGCAGCAGCCGCGCCGCCGCTTCGCCCAGCGCCGCGGCCTGGGCCGCATCGCCGGCCTCGGCCACCAGCTGTGCCCGCAGCAGCGGCGCCAGGCCTTCGGGATCGCCGAGGGCGGCATCGATGCGCAGGCGGCCATCGGGCTGCCAGCGCGCGTGCGCGGCGAGCGGCATCGAGCAGCTGCCGCCCATGGCGCGGCTGACGGCGCGCTCGGCCGCGGTGGCGAGGCCATCGGCGCGGCTGGCCAGCGGCGCCAGCAGCGCAAGCAGGTCGGCGCGGTCGGAGCGGATCTCGATGCCGAGCGCACCCTGCCCGGCCGCGGGCAGCATCGTGTCGGGCTCGAAGCATTCGCGGATGCGCCCTTCGAGGCCGAGCCGCTTGAGCCCGGCGGCGGCCAGGACGATGGCGTCGTACTGGCCTTCGTCGAGCTTGCGCAGCCGGGTGTCGAGATTGCCGCGCAGGGGCTCGATGCGCAGGTCGGGCCGCAGCGCTCGCAGCAGAACCACGCGGCGCAGGCTGGAGGTGCCGACCACCGCGCCTTGCGGCAGCTCGGCCAATGACGCGTGGCGCGGCGACACCAGCGCATCGCGCGGATCCTCGCGCTCGAGCACGCAGGCCAGCATGAAGCCTTCAGGCAGATCCATGGGTACATCCTTGAGCGAATGCACCGCGATGTCGGCGCGCCCTTCTTCGAGCGCGAGTTCGAGTTCCTTGACGAACAGGCCCTTGCCGCCGACCTTGCTGAGCGATCGGTCGAGGATCTGGTCGCCACGGGTGGTCATGCCGAGCAGCGCCACCGCATGGCCTTGTTCTTGCAGGAGGGCCTTGACGTGTTCGGCCTGCCACATGGCCAGGCGGCTTTCGCGCGTGGCGATGACGATGTTGCTCAAACCGTTTTTCCGTATGAAAGAGAGACTCGCGGGATGCTAGCATGTTGCGCCGCAGCAACGCCGGCATATCCCCAGCCCACGAGGAGATGTTTCGAATGAAGACGAGCCCCGCACCGGTTGCCGCGAAGCGCCGGACCCGTGACGAAGACCTGCCCCTGATCGCCGATATCCGGCTCCTGGGCCGCATCCTCGGCGACGTGATCCGCGAACAGGAGGGGGACGACAGCTACGCGCTGGTGGAGAAGATCCGCACCCTCTCGGTGGCCTTCCGGCGAGACGCCGACCATGCCGCGGACCGGGCGCTCAAGAACCTGCTGAAAGGACTCAGCGCCGCCGAGACCGTGAGCGTGATCCGCGCCTTCACCTACTTCAGCCACCTCGCCAACCTGGCCGAGGACCGGCACCAGATCCGCCGCCGCACCGAGGCCGAGCGCGCCGGCGACAGCGCCGAAGGCAGCCTGGAGATCGCGCTGGCGCGCATCCGCAAGGCCGGCATCAAGCCCGAGGCGGTGGTCGAGTCGCTGGCTCACAGCTACGTCTCGCCGGTACTCACCGCCCACCCGACCGAAGTGCAGCGCAAGAGCATCCTGGATGCCGAGCGCGCCATCGCGCAGCTGCTCACGGCGCGCGACGAGATCGGGCTGCGCCAGCGTGCCTTCGCTGCGGCCAAGGATGCGCTGACGCCGATCGAGTACGCAGACAACGAGCGCCAGCTGCGCACCCGCGTCACCCAGCTGTGGCAGACGCGCCTGCTGCGCTTCTCCAAGCTGACCGTGGCCGACGAGATCGAGAACGCGCTGAGCTATTACGAGGCCACCTTCCTGCGCGAGATCCCGCGGGTCTACGCCGAACTCGAGAAGGCCCTGGCCCACGGCGGCAGCGTGCCCTCGGTGGCGCCCTTCCTGCGCATGGGCCAGTGGATCGGCGGCGACCGCGACGGCAATCCGAACGTGACCGCCGAAACGCTCGAGTACGCACTGCGCCGGCAGAGCGAGCTGGCACTGCGCCACTACCTGACCGAAGTGCACTACCTCGGCGGCGAGCTGTCGCTGTCGGCCACGCTGGTCGACGTATCGGTCGAGATGCAGGCGCTGGCCGAGCGCTCGCCCGACAGGAACGAGCACCGCGTCGACGAGCCCTACCGCCGCGCGCTGACCGGCATCTACGCGCGACTGGCCGCCACCTTGCGCGAACTCACCGGCGGCGAGGCCGCGCGCCACGCCGTGAAGCCGCAGAACCCGTACCAGACGGCCGAGGAGTTCCTGGCCGACCTGCGCACCATCGAGGAGTCGCTGGCCGACAAGCACGGCAGCGTGCTGGCGGCGCCGCGCCTGCATCCGCTGATCCGCGCGGTCGAGGTGTTCGGCTTCCACCTGGCGACCGTCGACCTGCGCCAGAGTTCCGACAAGCACGAGGCGGTGGTGGCCGAACTGCTGGCCACCGCGCGCATCGAGCCCGCCTATGCAGCGCTGGCCGAGGAAGACAAGCAAGTGCTGCTGCTGCGCCTGCTCGACGATGCCCGGCCGCTGCGGGTGCCCGATGCCGACTACTCGGCGCTGGCCCGCAGCGAGCTCGCGATCTTCGCCACCGCGCGCAGCGCACGCGCACGCTTCGGCGCGGCGGCGATCCGCCACTACATCATCAGCCACACCGAGACGGTGAGCGACCTGCTCGAGGCGCTGCTGCTGCAAAAGGAAGTGGGCCTGCTGCGCGGAACTCTCGGCAACAATGCCCCCACGCTCGGCACTGACGTGTCCTCGCTGCCCCCCAAGGGGGCGCGTGCTGGCTTGGGGCGGCCCGGCGCTCAGCACGGCACCGCCACTTGCGACCTGATCGTGGTGCCGCTGTTCGAGACCATCGAGGACCTGCGCAACGCGGCGCCGATCGTGCGCGCCTTCTATGCGCTGCCGGGCATCCACGCGCTGGTGCAGCGCTCGGGCGCCGAGCAGGACGTGATGCTGGGCTACAGCGACAGCAACAAGGACGGCGGGATCTTCACCAGCAACTGGGAGCTGTACCGCGCCGGGCTGGCGCTGGTGGCGCTGTTCGACGAGCTGAATGCGCACAGTGGCATTGCCATCCGGTTGAGGATGTTCCATGGCCGCGGCGGCACCGTGGGCCGTGGCGGCGGCCCGAGCTACCAGGCGATCCTGGCGCAGCCGCCGGGCACCGTGCGCGGCCAGATCCGCCTGACCGAACAGGGCGAGGTGATCGGCTCGAAGTACGCCAACAGCGAGATCGGCCGCCGCAACCTCGAGACGCTGGTGGCGGCGACGCTCGAGGCCACGCTGCTGCCGACCGCCAAGGCGGCGCCCGCCGCCTTCGTGRCCGCGGCGGCCGAATTGTCGGCAGCCAGCATGGCGGCCTACCGCGCGCTGGTCTACGAGACGCCGGGCTTCGGCGACTACTTCTTCAGCGCCACGCCGATCCGCGAGATCGCCGAGCTCAACATCGGTTCGCGCCCGGCCTCGCGCAACCCGAGCCGCAGCATCGAGGACCTGCGCGCGGTGCCCTGGAGCTTCAGCTGGGGCCAGTGCCGCCTGACGCTGCCGGGCTGGTACGGCTTCGGCTCGGCGATCGAACGCYTCCTTGCGCAAGCCCCCAATCCGGGCGCGCGCAAGGAACGGCAGGCGCTGCTGCAGCGCATGTACGCGCAATGGCCCTTCTTCAGCACGCTGCTGTCGAACATGGACATGGTGCTGGCCAAGAGCGACCTCGCCCTGGCCTCGCGCTACGCCGAGCTGGTGGCCGACAAGAAGCTGCGGCAGAAGGTGTTCTCGATGATCGAGGCCGAATGGCACCGCACCTCCGATGCGCTGACGCTGATCACCGGCGCCAAGCAGCGGCTGGAGGGCAACGCCGACATGCAGCGTTCGATCCGCCATCGCTTCCCCTACATCGACCCGCTGCACCACCTGCAGGTCGAGCTGATGCGCCGCTACCGCGCGGGCCAGGTCGACGAGCGGCTGCAGAAGGGCATCCACATGTCGATCAACGGGGTGGCGGCGGGCTTGCGCAACACCGGCTGACGAACCCGGCCCGCAAGGCGAGAGCGGGTGGTGTCCGCTCTCTCCTACACCCATTCACGGCGAAGCGGATAAAAAGGCCATTGCAGAGGGAGTACCCTGGCCCGCACGTTCACAGCTCTCGCAATCGCGCGGCGGCTTCAGGGTCGTTCACAGGAAACTCCGCCATGTCATCCCCGCAATCGCTTGCCCGTTCCCCGATCGACTTCGTCAGCGGCGACTTCGACGCGCTGGCATCGCACATGCGACATTGCGCGCGGGCCCGGGGACGATGGTTCGCGGTGCGCAGCCATCTGCAGCAGGTGCGTTCAGTCGCCGCTGGCCGCATCGTGACGATGGCCTGCGTGGCCGGCGTGCTCGCCCTCGGACTGTTCGCGATCGCTTGAGCGCCGCAGCGGTCGTCGACCGACTCGACAGCCTCAGCCGGTACGCGCGCGACCTTCTCCTCGGGCCGCACGAGCCGGTCGAAGCGCCGATCCGCGCCGAGCTGTTCGGCGCCCAGCGCTTCGCGCAGCACGGCCACAGCCTGGCACGTGCGCAGGGGGTGCAGGCCGGTCCCTCGCGCGGCGACACCACGCCCTTCTTCCCGCGCGTCGACAAGAACCTCGAGTCGCTGCGCAGCGCCTTCGACTACATCGCGCTGATCTCGCAGAGCGGGCGCTACGTGTCGCCGGCAGCCGAATGGCTGCTCGACAACTTCCACCTCGTGGAGGCCCAGCTCCAGCAGATCCGCGAGGGCGTGCCGCGCCGCTACTACGCCCGCCTGCCGAAGCTCGCGGCGGCGCCGCTGGCCGGCCTGCCGCGGGTCTACGGCATCGCCTGGGCCTATGTCGCACACACCGACAGCGTGCTGAACAAGGCGCTCTTCACGGCTTTCCTCGATGCCTACCAGGACATCGATGAACTCACGCTCGGCGAACTGTGGGCGCTGCCGACCACGCTGCGCGTGGTGCTGCTGGAAAATCTGCGGCGGGTGGCCGAGCGCATCGCCGAGAACAAGGTGGCGCGCGAGGTCGCGCACGCGGCCTGGGACGCGGCCGATTCGCTGTCGCCGCACGAGCTCGACGTACTCTATCGCGCGCTGCAGAGCCGCGGCATGCAGGACAGCTACCTGACCCAGCTCTGGCAGCGGCTGCCGGTCGAGCACGGCGAGCATCCGCCCGCACTCGTCAAGTGGACCGAGCAGCACTGCCCGAGCGGCCCGGCGCTGATCGCCGGCGCCCAGGCCGCACAGGCGGCCGCCAACCTCACGGTCGGCGACATCATCACGACGCTGCGCATGATCGGCCAGGTCGACTGGGCCGACCTGATCGAACCGGTCAGCCGCTCGCTGCGGGTGCTGCGCGAACTGCCCAGCTTCGGCCGCGAGAGCGAGTTGACGCGCAAGMAGATCACGCAGGCGATGGAACAGGTGGCACGCAGCACCCGCCGGACCGAGCGCGAAGTGGCGCAGGCGGTGGTCGGCCTCGCGCTGCAGGCCGGCGCCGATTGCACCGGCGCCGAAGACGCGCAGGCAAGCCGCTGGTCGCAGGCCGAACGGACCGCCGGCTATCACCTGTTCGGCGAAGGCCGCGCCGGCCTGCTCGCCGCGCTGGCACCGGCGCGCGGCGATGGCGCGGCCGCGGCGGTGCGGCGCCACCGCCTGCCCCGCCATTGGCGCCTTGCACTCTATGTGACGGCCATCACCGCCGGCACGGCGCTGCTGCTGGCCACCTTGGTGCATGGCCTGGACCGAAGCGGCTGGCCCGACCCTCGCTGGCCCTCGCTGGTGGCCCTGGCGCTGATCGCCTGGCCGCTGTCCGAAACGGTGATCGCGCTGGTGCATCGCATCGTCGCCGAATCGACCCGCGTCCGGGCCTTGCCTCGGCTCGAATTCGCCGATGGCATTCCGGCAGCGCACCGGGTGCTGGTGGTGATGCCCTCGATGCTGAATTCGATCGACGCCAATGCCCAGCTGGCGCACCGGCTCGAATTGCACTGGCTCGCGAACCGCGAGGACCAGGCCCAGTTCGCACTGCTGACCGACTGGGGCGATGCCGACCTGGCCGCGATGCCCGGCGATTCGCTGCTGCTGGACGATGCCCTGCGCCGGATCGGCGCCCTCAACGACAGCTACCCTGCGCCTGGCGCCACCCCGCGCTTCCTGCTGCTGCACCGGCCGCGCACCTGGTCCGAGACCGAGCAGCGCTGGATGGGCTGGGAGCGCAAGCGCGGCAAGCTCGAGATGCTGCTGCGCCTGCTGGCCACCGGCGATGCCAGCGGCTTCCTGCCGGCGGCCAACGGCGCCCGGCTGGCGGCCCGCATTCCCTACGTGATGACGCTCGACAGCGACACCGGGATGCCGCCGGGCACGCTGCGCGAACTGGTCGCGGTGGCGGCGCACCCCCTGAATGCGCCGCACGTCGATGCCGTCGGCGGCCGCGTGACGGCCGGCTTCGGGGTCTTCCAGCCCCGCATCGTCACGCCGTTCCCGGAGCGCCAAGAGCGTTCCCTGTTCCACTGGATGTTCGCCGGCCAGTGCGGGCTCGACCCCTACAGCAACAGCGCCTCCGACATCTACCAGGATGTCTTCGGCACCGGCTCCTTCACCGGCAAGGGCCTGCTCGACGTCCAGGCGATGCACGCCACGCTCGATCGCCGGCTGCCCGAGGGCGCGGTGCTGAGCCACGATCTGCTCGAAGGCGCGGTGGCGCGCTGCGCCGTGGTGAGCGACCTGGTGCTGGTCGAGGACCATCCGCACCACGCCGACGTCGCCGCCTCGCGGATGCATCGCTGGGCCCGCGGCGACTGGCAGCTGCTGCCGCTGATGCTGCGCGCGCGGCGCTACGGAATCGATGCGCTCGGACTCTGGAAGATGAGCGACAACCTGCGACGGACGCTGGTGGTTCCGGCCTCGGCCGTGCTGCTCGCCTGGGTGGTCTTCACGGATTCGCTGCCGCTGGCCTGGGCTTTCGGCGCCGTCGCCGCGGCCCTCGTGCTCGGCCCGCTCCTGGGCGCGCTGGCGGGTCTGGTGCCGACGCGACGATCGATCCAGCTGCCGCACTTCTTCGACGTCGGCGCCACCGAACTGCTGCGCGCGATGGCTGGCGCGGCCTGGCAGTTCGTGCAGCTGGCGGCGCAGGCCCGCCTGCTGCTCGACGCCAGCGGACGGGCCATCTGGCGG
>NZ_JBFUCJ010000048.1:0-44684 GCF_056405295.1 Variovorax sp. P1_H2
GCTATAGACGTTGAAGCCTCCCAGCAATTTTATGGGGTCTTTGCTTAGATATCTTCCCGCCAGCGGGTCGTAATACCGATACCGGTTGTAGTGCAGCCCCGACTCCTCATCGAAGTACTGCCCCTGGAACCGGATGTTGTTCGTGAACCCATCGAAGCTCGTTGCTTTGGCCTTGCCGAAGGCCTTGTAGTCCCCCTCCCAGACGATCTTTCCCTTGTCGTCGGTCAGTTCCATTGGTGTTCCGAGGTGGTCGCACTGGTACCAGGCCTTGCGCACCGGCCCCCATTGATTTCCCTCCGCTTCGCGTCTCACCTGCACCATCGGCACGAAGCTCGCTCCCGGTTCATACAGGTAGTGAATCAACGCGCGTGCGCTGCGCTCCCAGGCCAGTGCATCGCCATCCCAACCGAAGGTGGTCATGCCGTAGCCGCGCTCGGTGTTGATGCGATGGAGTTCCGCAGCGCGCCAGCCCGAGCCCGCCGAATAGTTCGGCAGCACCACCGCGCAACTCTCCTTGCCGATGCGCCGACCCAGCGGGTCGTAGAAGTAGCGCATCTCGGAGTCGTGCAGGGTCTCGAAGCGGCGCAGCCGTCCGAAGCCATCCCACTCGAAGACCTGGCTGCGCTGGCCGGGGTTCTGCGCCTTCAGCAGGTTGCCGCGCTCGTCATGCTCGTAGCTGGCGTCGCCGAACTTGCGCAGCAGGTTGTCCAGCAGCGCCGAGGTGGGCGTGGGGCGAAGGCCCGGTATGCCCCATTCCCGCGCCTTCACTTGTGCCTGCGCCGCCGCCAGGTCCTCGGCCACGCGCTGCGGCTCGCCCAGCAGGTTGCCCGCAGGGTCGAACTCGAAGCTCTCCAGGCCCAGGCCGTTGCGCGCYTCTACCAGACGCCCCACYGCGTCGTACTTGTAGGCCAGCATTCCACGCCGGGCGTCGTTGATCGTCTGCAGCTGCCCGCTCGGGTCGTAGGCGTACTCGCGCTGGATGCCGCGCAGGCTGGGCGGTGGCGGCGTTCCCGCTTCGCCCTTGCCGGTGATGGGCGTGGCCCCATAGCGCTGCAGCTTCAATCGCCCGGCCGGGTCGTAGACGCTGTGCTGCGTCAGGCCATTGCCCTGGATGCGCGCGGTCTCGCGGTGCAGCTTGTCACGCTCGAAGCCCACCAGTTCCTCGCCGTCGAGCATCAGGCCGTGCACGTGGCCCGAGCCGTAGGTGAGCCATTGCTGGCGGCTGCCGTTCGAGCGCACCGTGGCGATGCGCTGGTCCAACTCGTCGTACTCGTGCTGCCACACATGGCAGGGCGGCTCGCGCAGGAAGTCGTAGTGCTGGTGCTCGCGCACCACGTTGCCCACGGGATCGTAGAACCACTGCAGGCGCGCGTCGTTGTTGTTGGCTGCGACCAAGCGGCCCGCAGGGTCGTACTGGAAGCTCTCGATCTGTTCTCTCTGGTCCGGGATCGGGCGCAGGTAGCCGTCGCTGCATTCCTGCAACTCTTCGGCCTGTCGGCGCAACAGGCGACCCATCGGGTCGTACTCGTGGTGCAGGAACCAATGTCCGGTGTGCTGGCGCACCGCTTGGGGCTTGTGGAGGTAGCGCGTCACTTGCTTGTCGAAGTCGCGTTCCTCGACGAGACGGCCCATCGGGTCGTAGCTGAAGCCGTAGCGTGCGCCGTTCTCGTTGACCAGCGCCGACAGCCGGGCGAGCTTGTCCCACTCGTAGCGCAGGCTGTGGCCACCTTGAACACGCTGCTGGATCAGGCCGGCTGCGTTGTAGTGGTAATTGGTCTTGCGCTCCAGCGGATCGATGTGCGCAAACAACCGGCCCTCGGCATCGCGCTCCAGGCGCGTCTCGGTCTTGTCGGGATGGACGATGGCGGCCAGTTGGCCGTGCTCGTAGACGTATTCGGTCTTGCGCCCCGCCGCGTCGGTGGTGGCCTGCTGGCGCCCCTGCGCGTCGTAGGCCCAGCGGCTGGTGTGGCCCGAGCAGTCGGTGAAGCTGGCCAGTTGGCCGTCCGCGGTGTACGCCAGCTTCTTGCTGGCGCCCTTGGGGTCGATGATCTCGACGAGTTGGTTCTTGTCGTCGTAGACGTGGCGTGTCACACGGCCCAGCGCATCGGTCTGGGTCGCGAGCAGGCCGGCTGCGGTGTAGGTGCGTGTCCATCGCCCGCCGACCGGATCGACGATGGCGCCGAGCCGGCCTTGAGCATCCCAGCTGTAGGCGATCCGGCTGCCGTCCGCGCGCAGGTGCTCGACCAGGTGGCTGCGGCCATCGGCGCCCGCCTGGTAGCTGAAGTGCTCGACGCTGCCGTCCGGGTGGTGGTGGGCGGTGACGTTGCAGGCCGCATCGCGCTCCAGGCGCTCGATGGTGCCGTCGGGATGGTCGATCTGGCGCGTGTAGCCCAGGCGGTCGACGTGGTGCACGGTGCTGTGGCCCAGCGCATCGGTGACGGTGGCCGCGCCCGTTTTAGCCCACGCGAGCCGGGTGTCGAAGCTGCCATCGTCGGCCCATTCGCGCACCGCGCGGGCACGTCCCGCCTTGGCGTCTTCCACCGTGCCGGACCACTGCAGGTTCATCGCCCGGCCCGTGCGGTCGGTGTAGCGCGTGAGCAAGTGGTTGCCGTAGGTGTAGCTCCGCACGGCCTGGGTCGGCACGTCGAGCATCAGCGCGTTCTCGTCCAGCGCCTGGACCAGGTCACCGGCCTCGTCGTACCGGTAGGCCGCCAGCCGGCGCGTGCGCTCGCCGTCCCGGACCTCCCACACAAAGGCGATGCGACCGTCTTTGAACTCGACTTGCGCATGAGCAATCAGCATCTCGCCCTGGTAGCTCAGGACGTCGCTCAGCAGGCTCTTGGGCAACGCGGCCGGGGCGGGCAGCCCGTGCGCGTCGGGCCGCTCCGGGATGATGTCGTGCTGGGGCTGCGCGCTCTCGCGTTCCTCGCTGTAGCGCATCTCGATGCGGTTGCCCTGCGGCGTGCGGTAGGCGATCGGGCGCCACCACGAGCCCGCCCACTCGAACACCTCATGCCAGTCGGGACCGCGCTCGATCACCACCTCGGTCGCACTCGTTCGGCGCAGCAGCAGTTCCTCGATCGGGTCCACATGGACCTCGCCGACCGCCGGCACCGGGTAGTCATGGGTGCGTCCATCGCTTGCGAGGTAGCGTACCTTGTCGAGGCCCAAGGTATGAAGCGCCACTGTGTAGGGCGTGACCCAGCGTGCGCCGAGTTCGCCTGCGCTGTCGTAGCCGACGAACCCTGAGTTGTAGTGCCGCGTCCACGTGATCGGCAGCGGTGCCTGGAGCACGAAGTCGGTGTGCGCGAGGCGCTCTGTGCCGCGCGCGAAGCTGATGCTGCCGCCGGTGCCGCTCTTGGCGGCGTTCTTGCACTCCTGGCAGTCCTGTTCTGCCGGCGCCAGCACTGAGGGCTTGCTTGCCGGCCCCACCAGGCTGTGCTGCGCCGCGTGCGTGCGCGAGCGGCCCGGCGTCTCGTGCGTGATGCCCGTGTCTTCCCACTTCGTGCCGCTCTTGCCGCCCGTGACATCCGTCAGGGTCTGGCCGTTCACGCGGATCTTGTCGCCCTTGATTTCCACAAGGCCATCCTTGTTCATCAGGAAGCTGGCCTTGCCACAGGTCACGCTGTACTGGTCCGCCACCGTGATCTCGTAGTTCCGCCCGATGCTCTGCGACCAGCTCATGCCGACGATGTCGGTGCGTGCGAGCCCGACGGTGGTGGCCATCGCGGCACCCACGTTGCGGTTGTAGGCCAGCCCCACGTTCTCCATGCGCGCGAGCCCCACGTTCTGGATCGAGAATTTTTGAATGGTCTCGGTCTTGGTCTTCTCGACCGTCAGATCCTGGTTGCCGCCGATGCGGACGTCCTCGTTGCCGTCCACCTGCTCGTGGCGGTCGTTGTGGACCGTGATGGTTTCGTCATGGTCGACCGTCTCTGTGCGGTCGCGGTGGATGACGCTGGTCTCGTCGCGGTCCACCGTCTTGCGGCGGTCGTTGCCGACCCACTTGTCTTCGTCGTGCTCGACTTCGGTGAGCTGGTCCTTCTGGGCGTGCAGCCAGAGTTGCTCCTGGCCCTTCTTGTCTTCGAAGCGCAGGGCGTTGGCGTCGCCGGGGCCGTTCTTCATTCCCTTGCCGCGGGCGCCTTCCAGGCTGGAGCGGGTCAGAACACCGCTCTGCGTGGCGTTGGCGGGCAACTCCCACGGCGGCATGTTCAGCGCGTTGTAGACCCGTCCGCTGATGATCGGCCGGTCCGGGTCGCCGTTCTCGAAGTCGACGATGACCTCCTGGCCGATGCGCGGGATGGCGATGCTGCCGAAGCCGTTGCCCGCCCACGGGTACGACACGCGAATCCAGCACGAGGAGTTCTGGTCCTTGGTGCAGTAGCGGTTCCAGTGGAAGCTCAGCTTGACCTGGCCGTATTCGTTGGTCCAGATCTCTTGGCCGGGCGGGCCGGTGACGATGGCCGTCTGCGGGCCGGTGGTGCGGGGCTTCTCGTGGCGCTGCGGACTTCGGTAGGTGTCGTTGGCCGGCTGGACGTAGAAGCGGGTCTCGCAGCTGTACGTGGCCTGTCCGGAGGCAGAGCCGGATTCATGCAGCGACAGGGTGGCCCCGATGATCAGCCACTCGCGGTTGCTGCTGTCCTGCGGGTGGTGCTGAAGCCTGAACGTGCAGCCCGGCACCATCGCGCGCAGGTTTCCGCTGCCGTTGGCGCGCTTGCCCACGGCGCCCGCTTCCTCCATGCGGACGCGCGCGAGCGTGCGGCCTTCCTCGGGGTCGGCGTAGTCGCCGGGCCAGCGGTACATCTCCTGGTCGTTGTTGCCGGTCTTGCGCGGCATCTTGGAGATTTGCTGCAGCTTGGCCTTGGGCTTGGTGAAGTCGAAGTCATCGGTGACCCAGGCGCCCGAGGCCAGGGTGTCGGTGACGTCGAAGTGGTTGCAGTACTCCTCGTCGATCTTGACGCTCTCCGCCTGGAAGCGGATGGCCTGGTAGGCGGCGCTCGCGAAGGGCTGGTGGGCGCCGGCATCATCGACCAGCACCATGCGGTGCGCGCCGTTCGAGTGCTCGAAGAAGTAGTAGATCCCGAACTCTTCCATCAAGCGGCTGACGAACGAGAAGTCTCGCTCCCCATACTGCACCTGAAAGATCCGCTGCGGGTAGCTGTGGCTCACCCGGACCTCGACCGGGAACCCATAGTCGGCCAGCACCTCCCGGATGATCTCCAGCGGCGTCTTGTTCTGGAAGATCTTGTAGTCGCTGGTGCGCGTGGCCAGCACCAGCCAGGGCTCGATCACCACTTCGTAGATCGAGCGGCGTTCCTCGCTGCGCACGAAGCGTGCGCTCGTGACGAAGCCATTGATCTCGCGCGTGCCGGCACCCACACCGAGTCCGAAGCCCATGCCGTCGAGCTCGATGACCACCGAGAACTCCTTGCCCACCAGGTCCTTGATGGGGACGTTGGCCGTGACGTAGTCGCTCAATGAGGCGTTGTCGGGGGTCTGCAGTTCGATCGCGTAGCGGAACAGCCGGCCCAATCCTTCGTCGCCTTCCAGGCTTCGGAACTCGAGGGCTGGCGCGCCCAACAGGCTCGGCATCGCGGGACTGGATACGGTGACGGTGCGGCTCATGGAATCAGGCAGTCCTTGGGTTCATTCTTGAAAAACTGGCGCTCACTCAAAGGGCGCTGGTGTAGGGCATCTGAAAAGCGGTGCAGCGGGCCTTGAGGATTTCGTCGAAGCGGCGCATGGCCTGCGCATCCGCGAAGACGAACTTCAACCAGCCGCCGTCGTGGCCCGGTGTGCAGACGGCCACGGAAGAAGATGCGTGCAAGGCGGTGGTCAATGCCTCCCAGCCGCCATCGAGGATGGCCGCCTGAAGATCGACATCGGCAAGCGCAACTGGTTGACTGGCCGGCTCGCGAAAGAAGGCGATCTGGCAAGGGGCGTAGTGCCAAGCCTGTAGAAGGAAAAAGCTTMTGGCAATGTCGGCACGCTCGGTATCGACCAGCCACAGCGATCGGGCACGAACGCGGGGCATGCGCAATCGACGAAAGTTGTAGCCGTCCTTCTGAACCACGGGCTGCGAAGACCGGAACAAGCTCTTGGCGTGGTCGATGAAGCGATCGCTGGATTGCGGCATGTCGGAGATGAAGGCGGTGGCGCCGTAAGCGCAGAAGGTCTCGCTGAGGCAATCGATGACGCGCGCATCCATGCCCTCGTCCTGCGACTCTGGAGTGGTCGACCAGAACAACTCGCATGCCGTGATCGGCGACGAGACTTCGGCCCTCGCCAGCGTGATCAAGGGATTCATCTGATCAAAGCCCACGCTCGCGCAGCCAKAGATGGACTTCGTTTTCGGTGACGCGCATCAGGGGCGAAAACGAGGTGTCGTCGGCCCAGTCGTAGACGACGCCTGCCGCCTCGCTGCCGGCCCAATAGCCGCCCAGGCCGCCAACGATGCAGCCCCCAATGCCGCCGATCGCCGCGCCGGCCGCGTTGCCGACCACGGGTGCGACGGACCCGGCCGCGCCGCCCACATACGCGCCTCCTGCCCCGACGATCCGACAACCGAGCCATGCGCCGGCCCATCCCGCGACGACCTCGGACGCGCGCCGCAGTGGCTTGTCGGCCTTCACGATCGAAATGGCATCGAAAGTCGCTCCTGCCACGAGCAGGATCCGGCCACCGTACCTGAAGTACTTTGCGGCCCCGTGCACATAGCGGCCCGCGGGCGATGCCGGCGAGTGGTCGGGAATGCCGAAGTCGCCCATCGTCCCCTTCTGGTTCCAGTGGTAGTCGATCACGGTCACCTTTTGACCATTGACCGTCGTGGGCCTGGGTCCGTAGTCCAGGCGAAGCTGCCGTCCGAACTTCTGGCTGGCGTCCTCGACGAAGAACAACGTGGACGTGGACCCCTTGTAGCCACCGGGGGCATCGAGTTGAATGCACAGTCCGTTGGTTCCGGGCACCGGGATGCGAACGATCGAAACGGTTCCGGGTCCGACGAGGACGGTGCCCTCCCACTCGACATCATCAGGACGGGCCATGCGCTCTCCGCAGGCTCGGGGTCGCCAGGACCACGCACCCAGCCGAAGCAACGCGCCATCCAACTCGCTGATGCAATGTGCCGAACATGTCAGCGATCCCCCTCGATCATTGTTCCT
The DNA here is from genome assembly GCF_056405295.1 of Variovorax sp. P1_H2. Taxonomy (NCBI): domain Bacteria; kingdom Pseudomonadati; phylum Pseudomonadota; class Betaproteobacteria; order Burkholderiales; family Comamonadaceae; genus Variovorax; species Variovorax sp. P1_H2. Next base: position 7,161 of record NZ_JBFUCJ010000048.1, read on the forward strand.
GGATGCCCGACGTGTCATGCATGAGCCGCGGGCAGTGAGCCTTCGATACTGATTCACCCAAGGGAAAGACGGGGCGCAATGTGCTGTGGGAGATTTCGCAGATGGAGGACGACACGGGTTCGTCGGACGGCCGAATTAGCTGGGTGCTGCCTCGGCTTCAGCGCTTGCGCCCGCCTGTCAGCAGCCCTCACTCACCATCGAAATACGCCCAGCAGTTCCAAAAGCGTGGCCCGGACCATCGCAACAGCCGCGTCGCGCACCGAACCGGTACGCCATCCGACTTCGACGGCATAACGCGGTATCGCGATTGGACAAGCGAACAGATGCAGCCCGGTGCGTGCGGCGATCGCCGTGGCCGCGTGCCTGGGCATCGTGGCGACCGCATCGCTGCCGCCCAGCAGAAAAGGCAGCGCGGAAAAATGCGTGGTGGAGGCGACGACGCGGCGCTTGTGCCCGATGGCCGCCAGGGCCTCGTCGACGACGCCGACGAAGCCCCCTGAAGAGATCAGGATGTGATCGCGGCGCAGATATTCCTTCAGCGTGAGCGGGCCGCGCTTCAAGGGAAGATGGGTGGCATCCAGAAGACAGGCATAGCGACCTTCACCCACCACCTCGCGGCTGAGCGCACGCGACGACAGCCCGCCCGAGACGATCGCCAGGTCGAGCAGCCGGGCCTGCAGCATCTCGCCCACGATCAGGCTGTGCGTCTGGCGAAAGACAAGCCGCAAGCCCGGCGCGCGCGCCGCGACGGCATCGATGATGCTTCGGCCGAAGGCGATCTCGAAGTCGTCCGACAGCCCTACCGCGATGGAGCGGCCGTCGTAGGTCTCTGCCCTGCCGCGTCCGAGCGCGAGGCTTTCACGGCATTTGCCCAATCCCTCGCTGATCAATGGCTTGAGTTCGTCCGCCCTCAAGGTCGGCACCAGGCCACGCCCGGTCCGTGTGAACAGGACGTCCCCGTACACGGTACGCAATCGCCCCAGCGTCGCGCTCACGGCGGACTGGGTGAGGCCCAGACGGATGGCCGCGCGCGTAGCGCTGCCCTCTTCGTACAACGCTTCGAACACTTTGAGGACATTGAGGTCCAGTCCATAGATATCAACGGCGTTCATATCAATCACAAGTGAAGGCGGGTTGATTGATTTTAGGCGGCGCCGAATACTAGGCAGTCCTCTCACCGTCTCCCCACCCCCACATGTCCAAGACCAAAGTCGCCGCTCTCCAGATCGGATCGCTTCCCGCGGGAAAGCACGCAACGCTGGCTCGGATCCTCGGCTTCGAGGCGCAAATCATCGCGTCGCAGGCCTGCGTCGTCGTGATGCCCGAAGCCGTGCTGGGCGGGTACCCGAAAGGCGAGATTTTCGGGACCCGGCTCGGCTATCGCCTGCCCGAAGGCCGCGAGGCCTATGCCCGCTACTACGACAACGCGATCGATGTGCCGGGCCCCGAAACCGAGGCCCTGGCCGGCCTGTCGCAACGCACGCAAGCCAGTCTCGTCGTCGGCGTGATCGAGCGTTGCGGCCACACCCTCTACTGCACGGTGCTGTTCTTCGATCCGCGGTCGGGACTGGTAGCCAGGCATCGCAAGCTGATGCCCACCGGCACCGAACGGCTGATCTGGGGGCAAGGCGACGGTTCGACCCTGCCGGTGGTGGAGTCGGCCGCGGGCCGGATCGGCGCCGCGATCTGCTGGGAGAACCACATGCCGCTGCTGCGCACTGCCATGTACGCCAAAGGGGTTCAGCTCTGGTGCGCGCCCACAGTCGACGAGCGCGACATCTGGCAGTGCGCCATGCGTCACATCGCCCACGAAGGGCGTTGCTTCGTGGTCAGCGCCTGCCAGGTCCAGCCGTCGCCCAGGCAACTCGGGATCGACGTCCCCGGCTGGGACCCTGAACGTGCCTTGATTCGTGGCGGCAGCCTGATCGTCGGCCCCTACGGTGACGTGCTCGCCGGGCCGCTCTTCGACGACACCGGACTGGTCGTGGCGCCGATCGACGTCGAGGAACTGGTGCGCGCGCGCTACGACTTCGATGTGGTGGGGCACTACGCGCGTCCCGATGTGTTCTCGCTGAACGTGGATCAGCGCAGCAAGCACGCGGTCGAGTTCCACGGCTGACGTGCCGTCCCGCACCCCAACATCACCACGATCCGGAGGCGCCTTGTTTTCAGACCCAGACGTGCAGCACGCCATTGGCCTGCGGCACCGCATTCACCGCCACCCCGAATTGCATTTCGAGGAGCATGCGACCGCCGCGCTGGTGGCCGACGAATTGCTGGCGCTCGGCTACGCGCTGCGGCGCGGCGTCGCGGGCACCGGGGTCGTCGCAGAGCTGCGGGGCGGCCGAACGCGGCCGCGAGCCCGGACGATCGCGCTCAGAGCCGACATGGATGCACTGCCCATCAGCGAGCAGAACGACCTGCCCTACCGCTCGCGAAATCCGGGCGTCATGCACGCCTGCGGACATGATGGTCATACCGCTTCCCTCCTGCTTGCGGCGCGAAAGATCGCCGAGCTGATGCCGGCGCTGCCCGGCACCGTCCGGCTGCTGTTCCAGCCCGCGGAAGAAGACACGCAAGGCGCGCTGCGCATGATCGCCGAGGGGGCGATCGCTGGCGTGGATGCGATCTTCGGCTATCACAACCGGCCCGGCCTGCGCCAAGGCGAGATCGCGGTGCGGCCCGGTCCCACGAGCGGCGGCGGCGACCGCATCCGACTCACGATCCGTGGCCCCGGTGGACACCCTTCGCGCCCGCATCTCGCGGCCGACCCCGTCTACCTCGCGACGCTGGTCATCCAGGCCTGGCAGGGCATCGTCTCGCGGGCGCTGTCGCCGCTGGCCTCGGGGCTGGTGTCTGTCACCAGCCTGAATGCGGGCGCGTTCGCGGCCGGCGGCGCGGTGCCCACGTCCTGCGAGATCGGCGTCAGCGTGCGCTATGACTGCCCCGCCACGCGGGCGACGATCGTCACGCACCTGCGGGCGCTGACGGCGGGCCTTTGCGATGCCTGGGGCGCGAGCCATGCCTTCGAGACGATCTCGAGCACGCCGGCGGTCGTCAACGATCCGGCCATGGCGCGCTTCTTCCACGAGACGGTGGTCCGCGCCATGCCGCCGGGCAGCAGCCGGCTGCTGACCGAGCTGCCGACACTGGGCGGCGAAGACTTCGCCCACTACCTCGAGCAGATTCCGGGCTGCCTCTTTTTCGTCGGCGTCGGCGAGTCGCATCCCGATCTGCATACCGGCGGCTATGACTTTCCCGACGCCATCCTGCCGGTGGCGGCGCAGGCCTTCGTGGAGATCACCAGGGCCTTCCTGCAAGCCGACTGAACAAGGCAAGCAGCGCCCATGCGCTGCTTGTAGACCCCAAAGCCATCGTCCAAGAAAGCACACACCATGAAACTGACTCGACTGCTGAGCGGCCTTCTGGCCGCGATGTTCTTCTGCGCCACGGCCGCTGTGGCGGCCGACGCCTACCCTTCCAGGCCCGTCAGGCTCATGGTGCCGTATCCGGCTGGCGGGCTTTCAGACGGGGTCGCTCGGCTGTTCAGCACGTCGATGAACGCACAGTTGGGGCAGCCGGTGCTGGTCGAGAACCAGGGTGGCGCGGGCGGCTCCATCGCTGCGCAGAAGGTTCTTTCCGCGCCCGCCGATGGCCACTACCTGTTCCAGGGAACGCCCAACGAACTGATCCTGGCGCCATTGGCCAATGCCTTCGCCAAATACAGGACGGAAGACTTCCGACTCGTGCAACTGGTGGCGCATTCGCCGATCGCGATTCTCACGCGCAAGGACCTGCCAGTCGGCTCGGTCGATGACCTGGTCGCACTGGCCCGGCGATCGAGCGACATCGGGGCACCGTTGTCCTATGGCAGCGTCGGCGTTGGTTCCTTGTATCACCTGCTTGCTGCACATCTTGGCCAGCGCATCGGGGCAAGCCTGACCCACGTGCCCTACAAGGGAGGCGCTCCGCTGATGCAGGACCTTGGCGGCGGCCAGGTCGATTTCGCGATCGTGGCCTACGGACCGGCCACGGTGGCGATGGCCAGGCAGGGGCGCCTCAAGATCCTGGCCAGTGTGGGTGGCACGCCGCCCGAAGGGGCGGGCCCTTTGCCGTCGGTCAATGAAAGCGCGCTGCTGAAAGACTTCGAATTCACGATCTGGAGCGCCTACCTGGTCAGGAGCAGCACCCCGGAAGACAAGGTGCAGCGGCTGCAGGAGGTGATCGCCGACGCGCTCCAGGAGCCGGATCTCCGCGCCCGCCTCGAAGCGCAGGGGTCGGCACTCGCCCCACCCATGTCGCTGCAGGAATCGGCGAAATTCCTGGCCTCGGAAAGCGCGCGCTACCGGGCACTGGCGAAGTCGATCGGGTTGCAGCCGCAATAGGCAGTTCGATCCGCGTCCGCTGTTCCACCTGGCGCAGTGGCCGGCCTGACATTCATTGGTGCCGGTCTTCGATGACCGACAGTCATGAATAAATTCTGAGGCCGCATTGGACCGGCATCGCCGACCTCCCTATCGTCTTCCCTTGACGAAACGCCGCGTGTCGGCGAATCGCCGGAACAAGAAAGACAGGGAGCGAGACATGATCAAGAACCGCCAGCGGGCGCAACGCCTGCGGACGATTTTCAGCGCGCTTTGGGCACCCACTTTGGCGCAGGCCAGCGTCAGCGTGTACGGCATCGCAGACGTCGGCATCGGATTCGAAAAGAGTGGCGGCCCGGGCGGGGCGAAAGTCACGAGGCTGGCGTCCGGATACGGCAGCGGAAGCCGCCTTGGATTCATGGGCTCGGACGATCTCGGCGGGGGGCTCAGATCGGTCTTCACGCTCGAATCCGGCTTCGACCTCGACACCGGAAACCCCAAGGCCTACGCAGGCAACCCTGCCAGTGCGTCGCCCGCATTGCCCGGCGGCGCACTGACACCGAGTGGATTCAATCGACGCTCTCACATCGGGCTCAGCGGCGCCTTCGGAACCTTGTTGGCTGGACGAGACTACACGCCATTGTTCTGGACCGGCGCCGCCACAGATCCGATGAGCTTCAGCCTCTACGGCAATCTGCAGGCCATCGGCGCGCGATCGGGCACCGGCATCGAGCGCTTCGGGCGAGTCAGCAACGGCATCTTCTACACCTCGCCGACAAGCAGCGGGTGCACGGCGCGGCTGGTGTACAGCCTCGGCTCGGAGAGCAGCGGCGTCGACCCGGCACCGCCCAAGGGCGCCAATGAACTCGTGGCAGTCGGCCTTCAATACAAGAGCGGCCCCTGGCTTCTGGCCGGGGCGCACCAGCGCCTCAAGCTGCCCCTGGTGCGCGCCGGCGCATTCGAAGGTCTGGCAACACGCAAGGACCTGATCGTCGGCGCAACCTACACGACGGGTTCCATGTCCTTCTCAGGAGGGTATTTCAAGGTCAGCCATCCGACGCCGCATGCCGACGGCCAGGACATCTGGGTCGGTGGCAGCTGGACCAGCGGCGCGAGCAAAGTGTCGCTGCTGGTCCAGAGGCTCTGCCATGCCTCGTGCAGCGCGGGGCAGGCAGGCACGTCCTACGGGATCGGCTACGTGTATGCGCTGTCCAGGCGGACCGGCTTGTATGCCACGGCTGGAAAAGTGAAGAACGGTGAGAAAGCCAGCTTTCCGCTGGCAGCGGGCGACCCCGTGGTTTCGGCAGGCGGCCCGGGCGCTGCACCACAGGGCATTGCATTCGGTGTCCGCAGCGCCTTCTAACCCTCTTCCCCTTTCGAAGGACTGGATTCATGGCCAACATACTCGACAACATCCGAGTGCTCGATCTCACCCGGGTTCTCGCGGGGCCCTGGTGCACGCAGGTGCTCGCGGACATGGGGGCGGAGGTGATCAAGATCGAAAGCCCGCATGGCGGCGACGAGGCGCGAAGCTTTCCACCGCACTATCCCGGCACCGAATTGCCATCGGACCCATCGACGACATCGGCGACGTCGGGCACCTCGGCGCAAGGAATGTCCGGATTCTTCGCCTGCTGCAATCGGGGAAAGAAATCGGTCGTCGTGGACATCCGCAGTGCCGACGGCCAAGCGACCATCCGCGAACTTGCCAGGAACAGCGACGTGGTGGTCGAGAACTTCAAGGCCGGCAATCTGGCGCGGTATGGATTGGACTACGCGTCGCTGTCGGACTTGAACCCCGCGCTGGTCTACTGCTCCATCACCGGATATGGGCAGACGGGACCCTTGTCGACCTACCCCGGCTATGACCTCCTGTTCCAGGGCTTGTCGGGTGCCATGAGCACCTGTGGCCTGCCCGACGACAAGCCGGGCGGCGGCCCGATGCGAACGCTGGTCCCGCATACCGATGTGCTGACCGGCATGTATGCATGCACCGGCATCCTGGCGGCCTTGCTGCATCGCCGCGCGACCGGCGAGGGGCAGTACATCGACCTCGCCTTGCTCGATGTCGCGGTAGCGGGCAATGCCTACATCGCCGGCAACTATCTGGCTTCGGGACATTCGCAGGGGCGTGTTGGCAACTCCGGCATCGCGGCGGCGCCGTCGGGTGTCTATCCCTGCTCGGACGGCTTCGTGATCATCCAGTCCAACGCACGGCACTGGCCTGTCTTGTGCTCGGTCCTGCAACGAGAGGCGTGGCTGTCCGACCCGCGCTTCGCGACGCTGGCAGACCGCCTGAAGAATGCCGCGCAACTCGATGCACTGGTTGCGGAGATCACGCTGCGGCGGCCGAAGGCCGAATGGGTCACCCGCGTTGCCGGCGCGGGGGTGCCATGTGCCGTCGTCAACACGATTGCCGAGGCCTTCGACGAACCTCAGGTCCGTCATCGGCAACTGGTCCAGGAAATGCACCTCTCCGATGCGGGCAGCATCCGCGTCGTCGCCAATCCGCTGCGATTCTCCAAGACGCCGTTGCAGGCACGGCCTCCGCCGCGCCTGGGCGCCGACACCGAAGTGATCCTGCGTCGCTTCCTTTCCCCTGATCAACCAGTATCCGGTGCCAACCCGGACCCGCAGGAGTGCCTCCCATGAACCCCGTGATCACCGAACAGATCGGCGCAGTGTTCCTCATCCGGATGAACCGGCCCGAGGCCCGCAACGCCTGGAACCAGGCGATGTGCGAAGGCATGCATCTCGCCTGGAAGGCATTCGCCGCATCGGACGCCAGGGTCTGTGTGGTCCATGCCACGGGACCGTGCTTCTCGGCTGGCGTCGACATCAAGAACCCACCCGAGACGGATGCGGGTGCGATGCCCAACACCTCCGTGCCCTGCAACAAGCCCATCCTCGTTGCCACCGAAGGCGCCTGCCTGGGCATGGCCTGCTCCTTCGTGCTGATGTGCGACATCGTCATCGCAGGGCAGAGCGCCAGCTTCGCCTATCTGGAGGCCCGCATGGGCCTGTACGGCGGCCTGATGGCCGGCTTCCCGGGACGGTTCATGTTCCGGCCCGGCCTGCAATGGATCATGACCGGCGACTCGATGTCCTCCCAGCGCGCCCACGAGATCGGCATGGTGAACGAAGTGGTCGCCGACGGCACGGCCTTCGAGCGCGCCATGGCCATTGCCGAGCGCATTGCGCTGAACGCGCCGCTGGTCGTTCAGTCGATGAAGGCGATCGCCATGCAGACCTTGCCCAAGGGGCCGGTCGAAGCGCATTTCGCGCAATTGCAGATGCTCGACCGGATCGCCCGCAGTGAAGACCGCGCCGAAGGCTTGCAGGCACTGCGCGACAAGCGTCTGGCCCGATTCAAGGGCGCTTGAGCCTCAACCCACGACAGGACCCACCCATGTCAACCCTACCCCCTCTTTTGCGAAAGCTGCCACTCCCGGTCATCGGATCGCCATTGTTCATCGTGAGCACGCCTGCCACGGTGATCGCGCAGTGCAAGGCCGGTGTTCTGGGCACGATGCCCACGCTCAACGCCAGACCGGCCGCGCAACTCGACGAGTGGCTGGGCGAGGTCGCGGAAACTCTGGCCGCCTACGATCGCTGCCAGCCCGAGCGCCCGGCAGCGCCCTACGGCGTCAATCTGATCGTGCACAAGAGCAATGACCGTCTCGATGCGGATCTGGCCGCGGTCGTCCGGCACAGGGTTCCAGTCGTGATCACCTCGCTCGGCGCCCGCACCGAAGTCAACGAGGCCATTCGAGGCTACGGCGGCGTGGTGCTGCACGACGTCGTCAACGACGGCTTTGCCCGCAAGGCGATCGAGAAAGGCGCCGACGGCCTGATTGCCGTCGCCTGCGGTGCCGGCGGCCATGCGGGCACGACGAGCCCGTTCGCGCTGGTGCAGGAAATCCGGCGCTGGTTCGACGGCCCGCTGGCGCTGGGCGGCGCCATCGCGACCGGCTCCGCGGTACTGGCCGCGCAAGTCATGGGCGCCGACTTCGCCTACATCGGCTCGGCGTTCATTGCGACCCTGGAGGCCCGCGCCAAGGAGGCCTACAAGCAGGCGATCGTGGACGGCGCTTCGACGGACATTGTCTACACCAACCTGTTCACCGGCGTCCATGGCAATTACCTGAAGCCATCGATCCTCCGGGCCGGCCTCGACCCCGAGAACCTGCCGCAGCGCACGTCGCGCCTGCTGGCTTTCGATACCGAACGCCAGCAGCACAAGTGGCAATCGTTGGACGAGGCGCAGCCGGGCAATGAAGCCGCCCCGACCGCGCCCCCCGATTCGGCGGCCAAGGCCTGGAAGGACGTCTGGGGCTGCGGCCAAGGCATCGACGCCGTCACCGAAATTCTGGCGACCGAGAACTATGTCGCAAGACTCCGGCACGAGTACGAGACGGCAAGGCGGCGCCTCCGCGGCGAACCGGCATGAACCACCCGATCACCCGCCGCCTGCTGCTCAGGGCCGCCGCAGTCTGCGCCGCGGGGGGCTCGCTCGAGGAGTCCGCCGCGGCAGTCGATTTTCCAACCAAGGCGATTCGCCTCATCGTTCCATTCACGGCCGGCGGCCCGGCCGACAGTGCGGCCCGGATCGTTGCGCAGCCGCTCACCGAAGCACTCGGCCAGCCGGTGCTGGTGGACAACCGCCCGGGCGGCGACGGATCGATTGCGGCCGTGGAGGTTGCGCGGGCGGCGCCCGATGGCCACACGCTGTTGCTCGCAACGCCCAGTGCACTCAACTACGTGCCGGCGATCCATGTCACCAAACCGCCCTACGACCCGCTGAAGGATTTCCTGCCGGTCTCGCGCTTTACGTCGTTCACGTATCTCCTGTTCGTGCACCGGAGCGTTCCGGTCGACAGCATGCAGCAACTGATCGACTACGCCAGGACCCATCCTCGGCAGCTGGCCTATGGCACCGGAGATTCCACCAGCATCATCGCCATGGCGCAGGTCCAGATGCACGCGGGCATCGAACTGATCCACGTGCCGTACAAGGGCAGCGCGCAGATCGTGAACGACTTCATGGCGGGCCGCGTCCAGCTCACGATCGGAACCATCGACCTGATCGACAAGTTTCGCGGCCAGGGCAAGCCGCTGGCCGTTCTGCTGCCTGAGCGAAGTGTCCGCGCACCTGAATTGCCGACCTTCTCGGAGATCGGCCTGCCGCAGGTCAATCTGCTGCCATGGACCGGCTTCTTCGCACCGGCCAGAACGCCGGCGCCGGTCGTGGCGCGCCTGTCGCGCGAGATGGTCACGGTTTTCGAACGCCCCGAGCTGAGGGCGATCTTCTCGCAGAACGGCAATATCCTGGCGGGCAGTTCGCCTGAAGCGCTGGAGACCCTCCTCAAGACACAGCTCGCGGCCTGGCGCGAAGCGGTCCGCTTCGCCAAGCTGCCCACCGTCTAGACAGGCTCCTCGTATTCGGCCGCGATCGACCGGTCCATGCCTTTGACCGCGTTCACCAGCGTTCGCACGATCGGCGACGTGGTGGACCTGCGCCAGATGAACGAGTTGTCCAGCGACAGGGCCAGATCGCGGATCTCCATGGTCTTCATCCCGCTTGGCAGCAGCTGACAGGCGCCCACCGGATGAATGGCGAGCAGGCCATCCTGCACGACGTGCCGGAGCAGCACCTCGGAAAGGTGAGGCTCGAAGACGACGTGATCAAGCAGGCCGAGCGGCTCCAGGATGGCATCGATCGGCGCCCGCACGCGCGGCCATGTGCGGCGGTTCACCAGCACGAGCGGCTCCTCCTGGAGGTCGGCCAGCTTCAAGCCCTTCCGGCGAGCGAAGCGATGGGCCGCGGGCACCAGGGCCTGGTAGCGAACCGTCTCGATGCGGATCACGCCCAGCGAAGGATCGTCGACCGGGCCACCGCAGAACCCGGCATCCAGATCGCCGTTCTTGACGTGATGGATCACGTCCTGCGACGGAATGGTCTCGATCCGGACACTGACCTTGGGATAGCGCTGGGCAAAGCGCTCGCCTAGGCCTTGCCAGACGCCATGGCGAGACGTTGCGCTGACGCCTACCACCAGCGATCCCGCGAGCTCGTCGTCGGAGCCCTGGATCGCATCGAGGCCGGCTTGATAGCCGTGCAAGGCCTCTCTCCAATGGCGTGCCAGCAGCAGGCACGCGGGCGTGGGTTTCACGAAGCGCGTCGTTCGATCGAAGAGCCGCTGCGTGACCTGGGCTTCGATCCGGGCGATCTTCCGGGACAGTCCGGATTGCGTCAGGTGCAGGCTTTCGGCGGCCGCATTGAAGTTGCATTGCTCGACCAGTTCGAGAAAGGCATAGATGTCACGAATGTTGATCATGGACGCGAATGGCACCAGCGGCGGGCGGGACCAGGTTGCTGCTGAAACGCGCGCCGCACAGGCGCACGCTCACTCTAGCAACCGCGCCACTAGAGCGGGCGCACGTCCAGCGCGCCGCAGCCACCGTCCAGCCATTCGCCGAACTCGTCCGCCAGCCGCTGCGACTCGGCTGCCGCAGCGCTCCACGCCTTGATGCGCCCGCGCAGGTCGTTGCCGTAGCGGATGAAGTCGTTGCGGTCCGGCAGCTTGCCGTTGGGCAATGACCGCACCCATTCCGGGTCCGGCGCCAGCACCACCATGCGGTCGAGGAAACCGGTGGGCTTGTGGCGCCACTTGAGCCCCTTGTCGAGCCAGCCCGGCACCACCGCACGCTGGAAATGCGGATACAGCACGAGGCCTTCGGCATGGCCGTAGTCCAGGTGCAGGTGGTAGTCGGTGATGCCGCCGTCCCAGTAGGCGCCCGCCGGTGCGCCGGGAATGTCGTGCACCGCCTCGAGCATGAACGGGATCGAGCACGAGGCCTGCAGTGCGAGCTCGAAATTGGCCTCGACCAGGTCCACCTGGCGGGTGCGGAAATCCCGCGTACCGAAGGGCAGCGCCGCGCCGGGGGTCGAGAACACCACGCGCTCCAGCCATGCGCCCAGGCTCTTGCGGTGCACGCTGTTGGTGAGGAAGGCCCCCAGGTAGCCCACCGGCGTGCGGGCCGGGCCCTCGCGTCCGAGGATGTGCCGGCCGCGCGCCGTGACGACATGCAGGCGGTAGCGCGCATGCCCGAGCACTTCCGCCGTCCGGCCGCCGTAGAAGCTGCGCAGCCCCTCGCCGAACTGCGCGCTGACCTGCCTCGCGCTCAGCCGCTTCTGGCCCGGCGGCAGCTCGAAATGCTGGTGGATGTAGCCCTTCTCGAATTCTTCGAAGGCGGTCTTCGTGTCGCCCAGGCAGGCGTTCGCCAGCCGCCAGGCGCCGATCGAGGCGCCGACCAGGTCGATCGGCTGCGCGCTTTGCGGCAGCCAGTCGCCGAACAGGAAGCGGTCGAGCGGACCGAGCACCAGCCCCTTGGGGCCGCCGGCCGCGCCCGGAACCGTGCGCACGTCCTGCGGACGCAGGCCGTGGGCCGCGATGTGCGCACGCGCGGCCGGGCCGGCGTAGATGCGAAGCGCCTTCATGCAATGCTTGCCGGCAAGAATGTTGCGCTCGCTCCCGCGGCCGCCACCTACTTGCGCAGCCCCTGCAGCTTGGCGAAGGCGGAGGCCATCTGGCCGGCCGGCTGCGGCGAATTGTCGCGGCGCGGACCCTGCTGTCCGCGCCCTGCCCCTTCAAAACGGTTCTCGCGCGGACCATCGCGGCGCGCCGGCGCGGCGTCGAGCTTCATCGACAGGCCGATGCGCTTGCGCGCCACGTCGACTTCCATCACCTTGACCTTGACGATGTCGCCGGTCTTCACGACCTCGCGCGCATCGTTGACGAACTTGTGCGAGAGCTGGCTCACGTGCACCAGGCCGTCCTGGTGCACGCCGAGGTCGACGAAGGCGCCGAACTGCGCGACGTTGCTCACCGTGCCCTCGAGCACCATGCCCTCGACCAGGTCCTTGATGTCGTCGACGCCGTCGTTGAAGCGCGCCACCTTGAAGTCCGGGCGCGGGTCGCGGCCCGGCTTCTCGAGCTCGCCGAGGATGTCCTTGACCGTGATGACGCCGAACTTCTCGTTGGCGAACAGCTCGGGCTTGAGGGTCTTGAGCATCTCGGCGCGGCCCATCAGCTCGGCCACGGGCTTGCCGGTCTTTTCCATCATCTGCTCGACCACCGGATAGGTTTCCGGATGCACGCCGGTCACGTCGAGCGGATTGCTGCCGCCGCGGATGCGCAGGAAGCCCGCGCTCTGCTCGAAGGTCTTGGCACCGAAGCCGCTGACGTCGAGCAGCTGCTGGCGGCTGGCGAAGGCGCCGTTGGCCTCGCGCCAGCGCACCACCGCCTTGGCGACGCTGGCCGACAGGCCCGAGACCCGCGACAGCAGCGGCACGCTGGCCGTGTTGAGGTCGACGCCGACCGAGTTCACGCAATCCTCGACCACCGCATGCAGCGTGCGTGCGAGTTCGCTCTGGTTCACGTCGTGCTGGTACTGGCCGACGCCGATCGACTTCGGATCGATCTTCACGAGTTCGGCCAATGGGTCCTGCAGCCGCCGCGCGATGCTCGCAGCGCCGCGCAGGCTGACGTCGACATCGGGCATTTCCTGCGAGGCGAACTCGCTGGCCGAATAGACCGAGGCGCCGGCCTCGCTGACCACCACCTTGTCGACGTTGACGTCCGGCGCGCCGGCCTGCGCCGTCATCTTGGCCAGCAGCTTGATCAGGTCGGCCGCCAGCTTGTCGGTCTCGCGGCTGGCCGTGCCGTTGCCGATCGCGATCAGGTTCACGCCATGCTTGGCGCACAGCTTGCCGAGCGTGTGCAGCGAGCCTTCCCAGTCCTTGCGTGGCTCGTGCGGGAACACGGTCGCGGTCTCGACCAGCTTGCCGGTCGAATCGACCACCGCCACCTTGACGCCGGTGCGGATGCCCGGGTCCAGGCCCATCACGACGCGCGGGCCGGCCGGTGCGGCCAGCAGCAGGTCGCGCAGGTTGTCGGCGAAGACCTTGATCGCGGTCTTCTCGGCATCCTCGCGCAGCCGCGTGAAGAGGTCGCGCTCGGTCGACAGCGCCAGCTTGACCCGCCAGGTCCAGGCCACGCACTTGCGGATCAGGTCGTCGGCGGCGCGGCCGGCGTGGCTCCAGCCCAGGTGCAGCGCGATCTTGCCTTCGGCGATCGAGGGCTTGCCGGGCTCGGGCTCCACCGGCAGCACCAGCTTGGCATCCAGCACCTCCTGCGCCCGGCCGCGGAACACGGCCAGCGCACGGTGCGAGGGGACGCGGCCGATCGGCTCGTCGTAGTCGAAGTAGTCGCGGAACTTGGCGATGTCGGCGTTGTTCTCGTCCTTGCCCGCCATCAGGCTGGACTTGAAGAGGCCTTCGGCCCAGAGCCATTCGCGCAGGCGCTGCACCAGCGCCGCATCCTCGGCCCAGCGCTCGGACAGGATGTCGCGCACGCCATCGAGCACGGCCGGGACGCTCGAGAAGTCCGGACCCGGCTTGCCGTCGTCCAGCGTCGTGGCCGGCTGCAGGAAGGCTTGCGCCTCGACGGCCGGATCCAGCGTCGGATCGGCCAGCAGCTTGTCGGCCAGCGGCTCGATGCCGAATTCGCGCGCGATCTGGCCCTTGGTGCGGCGCTTCTGCTTGAAGGGCAGATAGAGATCCTCCACCTCCTGCTTGGTGAGCGCCAGTTCGATCGCGCTGCGCAGTTGAGGGGTGAGCTTGCCCTGCTCATCGATGCTCTTCAACACCGCCGCGCGGCGATCCTCGAGCTCTCGCAGATAGGACAGGCGGGCCTCGAGTTCACGCAGCTGGATGTCGTCGAGGCCGTCGGTGGCCTCCTTGCGGTAGCGGGCAATGAAAGGCACGGTGGCACCGCCGTCGAGCAGCTCGACGGCAGCCTTCACCTGGTGCTCGCCGACCTTGATCTCGGCCGCGAGCTGGCGAATGATTTTCTGCATGGATGAGGAGGAAAGTCCCAGGGACGACGGCGCCCTTGGCGCCTGGCGGATAAAGCGCGGAAGTTTGCCATAGGCCCCAGGGGGACAATGGCGCCGAATGCGTATCTTGAAGAAACTCCTGAGGCTGCTCGGCATGGCCCTGCTGGTGCCGGTGCTGCTGTTCGAGGAGTGGGGCTGGGAGCCGCTGGCCCGCGGCGCAGCCCGGCTGGCGCGGCTGCCCGTCTGGGCGCACGTCGAGGCCGCGGTGCGCGCGCTGCCGCCCTGGGGCGCGGTGCTGGCCTTCTTTCTGCCGGCGCTGATGCTGCTGCCGGTCAAGCTTTTCGGACTCTTCCTGCTCGGCGAAGGGCACGCAGTGAGCGCCCTGCTGCTGCTGCTGGCCGCCAAGCTGGTGGGCACCGCGGTCCTGGCACGGCTGTTCCAGCTGGTCGAGCCGGCGCTGATGCGCATCCCATGGTTCGGGCGTTTCTATCCGCGCTGGAAAAGCTGGAAGGACGGGGTGCTGACGCGCGTTCGCGAGAGCCGTGCCTGGCGCCTTGTGCGGGCGCTGAGACGCCGCATTCGTCGGGGCTGGCGGCGCCTGCGGGAAGGTTGAGTTTTTTATTTTTACCCGGGTATATTGAAGAATCAAATTTACCCGGGTAATATGCGGGCATGAACTTGCCACAAGAAACGCGGCGCGCCCTGACGCGAACGTACAAAGACGCCCTGCGCCCGGCAGGGGTCCTGGCCATCACGAACACCTTGAACGGCCGCAGCTACATGGCCGGCAGCCTGGATGTCGAGGGTGCCCTGAACCGCGCGCGCTTCGAGCTTGGCCTGCGCTCGCACCGCAACAAGGCGCTGCTGCGCGACTGGATCGAGCACGGCGCGGCGCACTTTCGCTTCGAAGTGGTCGACCGGATCAAGGAGAGCGACGACCCGGCCTTCGACCGTGGCGCCGAAGTCGAGAAGCTCCTCGCCCTCTGGCGCGAGGAACGCCAGTGTGTCGGCGAACGCGGCTACCACGCACCGTGACGCTCGAGACTCGCCAGCGGGTAGATTACGAGCCTCCTTCTTGCCCGGCCCCTCGAGAACAAAGAAAACCAGCATGCCGTCCGATTCCGCCCCCCTCAATCTGATCGTCTTTGCCGACCTGAAGCGCATCGCCCACGGCAGCACGGCTGACGTGCTCGCGCAGTTGCGCGCGCGGGAAGACGATGCGCCCTGCCTCGTGTTCGACGAACAGACGGGCGAATTGCTCGACTTCGATGTGCATCACAGGGCCGGCGCTGCGACACCGGCGGGCAGCGCCGAGGCGCCTGCAGAGGCGCCGCGCGGCGTAGGCCGTCCCAAGCTGGGCGTCGTGGCGCGCGAGGTCACCCTGCTTCCGCGCCACTGGGACTGGCTCAATCGCCAGCCCGGCGGCGCCTCCGTGGCGCTGCGGCGCCTGGTCCAGGAGGCCAGTCGCGTCAACGCCGACCGTGATGCCGTGCGTGCGGCGCGCGAAGCCGCCTATCGCTTCATGACCGTGATCGCCGGCTCCCTGCCCGGTTTCGAGGAAGCCGCGCGCGCGCTGTTCGCCGGCGATCGCGAGCGCTTCGGGCAACGGGTCGCGGATTGGCCCGAGGACGTCGGCGCCCAGCTCCACAAGCTCGCCGCGTCGGCCTGGAGCGAGCAATGAGCGCCGCGCCGGGCCGCCCCAAGCAAGCTCGCACCGCAGTGCGAAGCACGGAGGTATCCCAATGAGCGCCGCTGACTCGGCCGTCGGCGCCGAGACGGTGCCGCCGCCGGTCGCCTCACCCGCCAATCCGCGCATGGCCGCGATGGCGTCCAAGCCGCTGTGGAAGGTGTTCCTGCTGTTCCTCGCGCCGATGTTGCTGAGCAACATCCTGCAGTCGCTCTCGGGCACGCTCAACAACGTCTACCTGGGGCAGATGCTCGGTGTGCGCGCGCTGGCGGCGGTGTCGGGCTTCTTCCCGATCATGTTCTTCTTCATCGCCTTCACGATCGGCCTCGGGGCTGGCGCCTCGGTGCTGATCGGCCAGGCCTGGGGCGCGCGCGAGCCCGACAAGGCGCGCGCGGTAGCCGGCACGACGCTCACGGTGGGCATCCTGTTCGGCCTCGGTGTCGCGCTCTTCGGCGGCATCTTCACCGAACCGATGCTGAAGCTGCTCGGCACGCCGGCCGACATCCTGGTCGACGCCACCCGCTACGCGCGCATCATCCTGATCGCGATGCCGGGCCTGTTCGTGTTCCTGCTGTCGACCGCCATGCTGCGCGGCGTCGGCGACACCGTGACCCCGCTCTACACGCTGATGATCTCGACCACGCTGGGCCTGGTGATCACGCCGGCGCTGATCAGGGGCTGGTTCGGCCTGCCGCAGCTCGGCGTGGCCAGCGGCGCCTGGGCCACCGTGGTTTCCTTCGTGGTCGCGACTGCCTGGCTGGCCTTCCATCTGCGGCGCAAGAAGAGTCCGCTGGCACCGGATGCCGACTTCGTGCGGCACTTGCGCGTGCGTCCGGCGCTGCTCAAGGCGGTGCTCAAGGTCGGCGTGCCGACCGGCGTCCAGATGATCGTCGTGTCGCTGGCCGAGATCGCGCTGCTGTCCTTCGTCAATGCCTACGGTTCCGATGCGACCGCGGCCTATGGCGCGGTCAACCAGGTGGTGGCCTACGTGCAGTTCCCGGCGATCTCGATCGCGATCACGGCCTCGATCCTCGGTGCCCAGGCGATCGGCGCCGGCCAGGTGCAGCGCCTCGGCGCGATCACCCGCACCGCGCTGTCGATGAACCTGGTGCTGACCGGCTCGCTGGTGGTGCTGGGCTACCTCTTCTCGCGGCCGCTGATGGGATTCTTCATCACCAGCGAGCCGGTGATCGAAGTGGCGCAGACGCTGCTGCACATCATGTTGTGGAGCACCGTGATCTTCGGCATGGGCGCGGCCCTGTCGGGGATCATGCGGGCCAGCGGCTCGGTGCTGGTGCCGACCRCGATCTCGATCTTCTGCATCGCGCTGATCGAGGTGCCGGTGGCGTGGGGGATGAGCCACCGTCTGGGCCTGAACGGCATCTGGATCTCCTATCCGGTGGCCTTCACCGCGATGCTGACGCTGCAGGCTTGCTACTACCGCTTCGTATGGCGCAAGAAGGCGATCCGAAAGCTGATATGAATCGCCCCCAGGTTGCCCGGCACTTCGTGTCCGGGCGCCCACCCCCTGCCGGGGGCAACACCAGCGGCCCGGCGAAGCCGGTGCCGCGGTGTCTCACCAACGGGGCCTGGCTGCGCCGGCCGGGACAATTCCGTCGCCATCGCTGTGTTTGTTCCTCGGCTGCGCGCAGCGCGCCTGTTCGTGGGCAGCCGCGGAACCGGCTTCGCCGGGCCGCTGGCTGCGCCCCCGGTAGGGGGTGGGCGGGCTACACGAAGTGAGCCCAACCTGGGGGCGAGCAACACTCAAGACGTCTGCGCGATCAACTCCAGCGGCACGACCTCGACCTCGCCGCCGGCGACGCGCTTGCTTTCCTCGGTATAGCGCTTGAAGAAATCCTGGCTCTGCAAGGCCTTGATCGCCTGCTCGTCCGACGCGGCGGCCAGATGGTAGTAGCCGGCGCCATCCCGCTCCTTCAGGCAGCGGTACGAGATCTTGCCCTTCACGGTGGGCTCGGTGTCCAGCCAGGCGATGAACTGGCGGATGTGCTCGTGCCATGCCTCGGCCGTGCCGTTCTTGAACTGGTACTTGATGAGGAAGTGCTTCATCGGCGGCCACCTTTCGGATGTCGGACTCGCGGCGGCGCCGGTACGTCCCGGGGCCGACGCCGCACCTGACGCCATTGGGCTCGGGAACGCGCGGGCTGGCAAGCCGGGACGGGAAAAGGACGGCTGCTCTCGCAGCTATTCGAACACCACGGCTCTCGTCGGCTCGCAGTACGGCGCCGCATTCAACGCTGGGCTGGCGGCTCGGTTCGCCGTGCTGATCCTTGCGAGAGCGATGCCGAAATAACCACCATGGCAAAGCGATCGGTGCGACATCGACTTCTTCACGCCATCGATGACCGTCCGAGTCTTGCCGTGCCGCGTCGCTATCCCTGACGCGCCGCTTCGCCCGCGGCCCAGCGCCACACCGCGTGGATCGCAGGCTCGCGCTCGCGCCCGTTTGCCGCCGCGAGGAAATAGCTGCCTGTCGAGAGCATCGGCCCGAACGGTTGCAGCAATGCGCCGCTTCGCAGTTCGTCGGCGGACAGTGTCAAGCTCAGCAAGGCGACGCCGTGGCCCGCCAATGCGGCGAGCATCGCGTGCGTCTCGTCCGAGAACGACAGATCGCTCTTCCCGCCCTTTTCTCGCGTCCTGCCGCCGTGCCGTCCTTGCGGCGCGATGCCGGCCTCGTCGAACCAGCGCATCCAAGTCGCGGGCGCATGCGCCCGTGCCTGCCAGTCGAAGTGGATCAGCGGCATCTTCGCCAGGTCCTGCGCGCGGCGAAGGCCCAGATGCGGACTGCACACGGGCGCATAGCGTTCGGCGATCAGCGCTTCGGTCACCAGTCCGGGCCACCGCCCCGATCCCGAGCGGATCGCGAGATCGGCCTCCGCGCGTGTCAGATCGACGACCGCGTCGCTCGCATGGAGGCGCAGTTCGATGCCGGGGCATGCGGCCCGGAAGCTGGCCATCCGCGGCAGCACCCATTTGGCGGCGAAGGCGGCGTGGGTGGTCAGCGTCACCGTCTCGCGGGCGCTTCGTGCGCGTGCGGAGCGAACGCCCGCGTCGACCATATCCAGCCCTTCGCGCACGGCAACGAAAAGTCGTTCGCCAGCAGGCGTCAATGCAAGCTGACGCGTGAGCCGGCGAAACAGCGGCTGGTCGAGCGCCTCTTCGAGGCGACGCACCTGATGGCTGATGGCGGTCGGCGTGACGGACAGCTCGCGCGCGGCGCGCTGAAAACTGAGGTGGGCTGCGGCGGCTTCGAATGCGCGCAGCGACGACAGCGGAGGCAATTGCCTGGGGCTTCGAACAGATGAATTAAATTCATCCAAAGGTAAAAAAGCATCGTTTGTCATCGTCAATTCGACATCTAAAAATGCAAAGGTCCTGACGCCTTTCTCAATGAGAAAAGAAAAAATAACTCATCCATTATGTCCAACGAAAGCTCCCCGATGACACAGATTCTTCATATCGACGCCAGTGCCCGTGCCGGCCGCTCCGGCATCGATCCCCATGGTTCACACACACGCAGGCTCTCTGCCCGCTTCGTCGAGCGCTGGCGCGCTTCGCGGCCCGACGACCCGATCGAGTACCTCGACGTGGGTCGGTCGCCGCCCGCGCACGTCACGGGACCATGGATCCACGCGGCGTTCACGAAACCCGAGGCGCGCGAGCCATGGATGCATGACGTCCTCGCGGAAAGCGATCGCCTGGTGGACCAGTTGCTCGCGGCCGACCTGATCGTCGTGGGGCTGCCGATGTACAACTTCAGCGTGCCGGCGCAGTTCAAGGCCTACATCGACAACGTCGTTCGCGTGGGCCGCACGTTCGGTTTCGACCGTGCGCGGGGCGAGGTGCCGTACTGGCCCCTGCTGTCCGATGCCGGCAAACGCGTGGTGTTGCTGGGTTCGCGTGGCGACTTCGGCTATGGCGACGTTCAGCGCATTGCACACCTCAATCACGCCGAATCCAGCGTGCGCACCGCGCTGGGCTACATAGGCATCACCGAGGTCTTCGACGCCGCGGTGGAATACGACGAGTTTGGCGGCGAACGGCTGATCCGGTCGATCGAACAGGCGGAGCGCGCCGTCGATCAGTTCGTCGAACGGCTGACGACGAAGCAACTCTGAGGCGGATGCTCAGATCACGCAGTGGAGACAGCGCTTATACCGGGCACCGGGATGCGAGGGTCAAGTCGACACCGCCTCCCGCTCCGGCCAATACTGCGCCAGCATCCGCTGGTGGTAGCCCACGAGGTTCGATCGGCCGGCCACCAGTTCCTTTTGCGGGGAATCGAAGGGAGGCAGCAACAGCGTGTGAAGGAAGGCGAAGACGGTCGCATCGAGTTCGCTCGGCCGGTCGCCCAGGAAGTATGGCTTGTCGGTCAGGAAGTCGCTGGCCGCGGCGTAACCGCGGTTCGCCATCGCATGGATTTGCTCGATCGGTCGCCGGCCGGTGCCTTGCGCCTTGAGTTGGGCCAGCGTGTTGCGCCGCACCGCCCTGACCGCCCACGGGCGCACGAACGCGGGCACGCCCAGCGCACCCATGTAGTCGGCCATGACCGGGATCAGGATCGCGAAGTTCGGGTCCGGAACCCAGCGCTGGTAGTAGGCGGCGAAATAAAGATCGGTCTCGAACAGGGATCGCCAGGCGCAGGCGACCGCCTGCTCGGAAGGGCTCCAGCGCAGCTCGCCCAAAGGGTCCTGGTGCAGCTGGCGCAGCAGCTCGATGATCTGCTGCGAATCGTTGACGAGCCGACCGTCATCCAGCGTCACGGCCGGMAGCTTGGTGTTGCTCATCTTTCGCACGTTGGCGACCTGCGTGGTGCACGGCAGCTGCGCCATCCGCAGCCAGGTCAGGAGCTTGACGACGAAAGGGCTCAGGTCGATGGCGTTCCAGGCAGGGCCGAAGGTGTGAACGATCATTCGATGCTCTTTGTGATTCGCTTCGAGACTAGCAGAGCAGCGAGCACTGGACCGCCACGGCTCCACCGGATCGATCTGACATCGAGCCCGCTTCTTCCGCAGGCCCCCGCCTACTCGAACACCTCGTCCCCCGTCGGCTCGTAGTGCGGCACCGCGTTCATCGTGTGCCGCAGCTTCGCCAGCTCCCAGTACATCCGCTTGCGCGCCCGGCTCTGGTTGCCGAGGGGCCGGTGCTCGGCGATCGTGTGCCACGGGTTGTAGGACAGCCGCTTGGCGAATTCCATCTGCGCCGGCGAATCGAAGCGCTGCCGCGGCAGCCGCAGCGTCGCCACCGTGATGCGCGGCGAGAGTTTCTCGGGCCACAGCACGCCGGCATTCTCGATCGGCATCAGGTGCGGGTCGGTCTGCATCTGCAGCCGGATGTCGAACTCGACATCGTCGTTGGCCAGCGCCGACACCATCGCCTGCCGCAGGTAGTCGTCGGGCGGGCGCAGCGGCAGGCGCGGGATCGGCGTGCGCTTCGTCGTCTTCGGCCAGACCGAGTACTGCATCGCCTGGCCCTCCCCCATCAGGTAGGGCACGCAGCTGAAGTACGGCGCCTCGAAAGGGCTGCTCTGGGTCTTGATGAAGAGCGACTGCATCACGAGGTCGAGCACGTGCGAATCGTGCAGGTTCACGAAGTAGAAGATCTGCGCGTTCTTCACGCTCTCGCGCTGAAGCGCCGCATTGCACTTGGCGTCGGGCGTGACGAAGGTCGGCGTCGAGACCGCGAACATGTCGAGCGTGTGCTGCTCGTCCTCCATCAGCTTCGGCCCCGGCACGCCCATCAGCTTGATGCTGATGCTCATGAAGCCGACATCGTCGATGTCCGGCGTGATGTAGGGCCCGGGCCCCGAGAACCGGACCCAGCAGCGGAAGGTCTGCGGCGTGGCGTAGATGCCGCGCTTCATGTGCGCGGGGATGTCCTCGTGCACCGTGAACTCGCCGCGCACGATGCCCTGGGTCTTGGTATTGCCGCCGCGCTCGAAGCCGCCGGGCTTCCAGAGGTCGGTCATCTGGCGCGTGAAGCTCTTGACGATCGAGTCGGTGAAGCTCTCCTCGTCGGGCAAGGGCCGCTCCTCGGCGATCGCCAGCCCTTCGTCGCTGCGCCGGCTGTTGATCAGCGCGGTCGTGAAGCGCGCCAGCGGATCGCGCAGGAAGGCATCGAAGGCCGGCCGCAGCAAGGGATCGAAGCGGCGCTCCAGCCGGATCAGCGCCATGCCCGAGTCGCTCACGAAGTTGCGCCAGACGGAGCCGGTGTTGGCCCTCGGCGTCGGACGGCTGGCATTCGAGTTCATGGCTGCACCTTCGACAGATAACGCAAGGCCCGCAGGCCCGGCATGAAGAAGTAGGCGCCGCCGCGCACCGTCACGAACTGCGGCAGGCCGCAGACGCGGCGATCGGGGCCGGAGTCGAGCGGGATCGAGAATCCATCGGTGGCCGTGCCGTCGTCGCGCGGCAGGTGGGTGGCCGTCAGCGGGTCGCTTTCGTCGGCCAGGCCCTCGAAGCGCAGGCCCGACAGCCAGGCCGACTGCACGAACTCGAACTGGCGCGCGATGTTGGCGCCCAGGCAGACGAAGTGCAGGCCGGTAGCATCGACGCTGTTCACGGCTGCCGACGACAGGGCCTGTTCGATCGACACCCCAGCGCCATATTCGCGGCCGCGCCGCAGCAGCCGGTGGAAACGGGTCGACGAGACCTTGTCGGCCGCCAGCGCCGGGGCGTCGAAGCCGAGCGTCCGCCGAGCCCAGGAAAGGAGGCCGGGAGGGCCCGGCGGCAAGTCGGCGTTGCGCGGATTGCTGCGCCGGATGTGAGCCCCGATCGGGCAGCGCAGGCCCTCGCCGTCGCTGGCGTAGGTGAAGCTGTTGCGCGGGTCGTCCTCGCCGGGGACGCGCTCGCCGGTATCGCCGATCAGCGGCTCGCCTTCCATCGTCCGCCCCACCATCGTCTCGGCCAGCTGCTTTCGAAGCACGGGATCGCCCCCGACCTGGGCGTCCATGAAGCGCCAGAAGCCGGCGACGTCCTGCTGCAACTGGCGCAGCACGAGGTAGCTGCCGTTGCGGCCCAGGTCGGCCTTGTCCGGTGCATCCTCGGCCCGCGCCAGGATCGCTTCCGGGTCGCGGTGGGTATCGAGCAAGGGCCGATCGGTGTAGCCGCCGTATTCGTTCGGGTAGCCGAGCAGGTATTCGCCCAGGCACGAGACATTGCCGTAGTCGCCGCGCTCCTCGTCGCGCACCGGTCGCTGGCGCTGCCAGTCGATGGCCGGCTCCGAGATGCCGTCGACGAATCCGAAGGGCTCGACGCCGTCCATGTCGGAGGTCTCGAGGCAGGCGATCAGCTCGAAGCCGAGTTCGCACTGGGACAGCACGCTGCGCTGCCAGTCCTCGAGGCCGCCCGGCACCGCGTAGAGCATCAGCAGCACGTGCGGCAGCTGCTCCGGCGTCCCGCCCCATTGCCATGAAGCGGGGTCGTTCGGTCCGAGGTCGCCGAGGCGCCGGGCGCGGCTGGCATCGCTCGCCATGCCGACGATGAATTCATGCGAGAAGCCCTCGACGATGTCCTGCCGAACGCCCAGCGCCTGCAGGCCGGTGCTGGTGAAGGCGATCTGCAGCGCGGTGGCCGGTGGCGGCTGCTGCAGGTTCGCGCTGCTGACCGGCGCCTGCGCCATCCAGGCGCGTGCGGCCACCGGATCGGTCACGCGCAACAGGAGGAAGCAGGCCTGGGTCAGGCGCTTGTAGCCGAAGCGCACCAGCCCCTGGATGTCGTCGAACTCGACCGCTTGCGGGCTCACAAGGCAACCTCCGTGCTTCGCACTGCGGTGCGAGCTTGCTTGGGGCGGCCCGGCGCGGCGCTCATAGCAGCCTCAGCCAGTCCAGCGCCTGGGCGTCGGTCATCTGGTGCATCTCGAAGCCTTCGCGGATGCGCCGGTTGCGCTCGAGGTCGGTCAGTGTCAGGCCCGGATAGGCCTTGTACCAGACCTGGGTCGGGAGCTGGTGCCGGCGCTGGTAGTACTTGAAACGCAGCTCGTGCCGCGCTCCGCCCTTCAGCAGCCAGTCGGTGCGCGGCCAGCCGAAGCCGTTGCTGAAGACCAGGTTCAGGCCCCAGGCCGCCTTGTTGATGAAGTCGTCCATGTAGCTCTCGTGGCTGCCGTCGTAGTTGCTGGCGAACAGCACGCGCGACTTGCCGTCGAGGAACACCCAGCGCGCGAAGTGGATGGTCTGCACTCGCGCCAGGTGGCCGTGCCCGAAGACATGGCGGCAGGCGTAGTCGATCGCGTACAGGATGAACTGCGTGAGCCAGCGCCGGAACAGCCCGGGCTTGACCGCACCGAGCGCCGTGAAGCTGTTGGTGAGGTCATGGTCCTCCAGCCCCTGCATCTCGACCACCGCGGCGCGGTCCGGCCGCGGGCAGAACTCGGGGTCGGTCCTTTCGTGGCGGCGCAGTTGCCAGACCAGGTACGCGGCCGCCAGGAGCAGCAGCGGCAGCAGGAGCGGAAGCTGCAGCACCAGCAGCACCAGCACCAGGAGTGCGAACAGCGGCGCGATCGCATGCAGGAAGTTGCGCAGCAGCCAGCCCGAGGGCGTGCGCTCGGGCGAGCTCAGCAGCAGCCGCCCGTCGAGCTGCTCGGCCTGCACGAAGGCCAGCAGCCGGTGCCGCAACGCCTGCGGGTCTTCCGCCTCGCCCGCGATGTCGCGCGGCACCTGCGAGGCCAGCGCGCGCTGCAGCGCACTGTCCTCGCGGACCTGCCGCACGGTGCGGCCGATGCGGTTGACGTAGCCCGCGGCCGCCGACACCGAATGCGACTTGAGCCACGCGAGCAGGTTGCCGTCGGCGTCGAAACCCTCGCAGTGCGCGAAGATGCGTCGCAGGCCGTCGTCCGCGACCTGCGCGAACTCGGCCAGCTGGGTGCTGGCCGGACCATCGCATTCGCCGAGGAAGCTGATGTACAGCGGCGGCACGCGGGGCCGCGGCAGGTCGAAGGCCTCGAGGTCGCCGAGCGTGCCGTCGGTGAGCAGCGCGAAACGCGCGAAGTGCAATCGCTCGAAACGGCCGAACGGAATCAGCGCGTTGCCGGGGTCGGCCATGCCGGGCTTCAGGTTCATGGTGTCCAGCAGCTTGCGCAGGCTGGACTCGCGGCCATCGGTGACCGCTGCGATCACCATGAAGTGGGACTGGGGCGTCACCGCATCAGAACTTGAGGCAGAAGTCGATCAGCCGCTTCTTGCTCCAATAGACTTTGCCGAGGTACAAGCCGGGCCCGATGAGCCGGATCTCGTCCCGGATCCACTGCGCCACGATGGAGGTGTCGGAATAGTCGAGCACGATGCACGGCTTGCCGTCGAGCCAGCTCTCGCCCAGGTAGACCCTGGCGACGATGGCCTGCACGCCGAGGATGCTGACCTTGTTCTTCAACAGGCCCTTCTGGGCATCGAACACCTTCCCCTGCCAGCCGAAGAAATTGATGATCCTCGCGATCGACTCGGTATAGCGGGTGCCGGGCGAGATGATCGCGGTGCCCTCGGCCTCGCCGTTCGGAATCTCTCCCGGCGGGCTGGCGCGGAACAGGTCGTCGAGTTGCTGCTGCGACATGTCGAGCAACTGCTGCACGTCATAGGCCATGTGCTCACTCCTGCGGGGAAGCCCCGTCGTTCACAAAGTTTCAGTCCTTCGGCGGGCTTCGTCAATTTGCCGAAAGAGGTGTGCGCCGCGCCTCGTCCAGCAAGKCATCGGCCGCCTTCTCCGCGATCATGTAGATCGCCGCGGCGACGAAGAAGCCCGGGATCCGCGGGAACACCGAGGCATCCACCACGCGCAGCCGCTGCACGCCATGCACCTTGAAGGCGCGGTCGAGCACGCCGCCCTCGCCGGCGGCGCCGATCGCGCAGGAGCACGAGGCATGGTGCCCCCACGCGGTGTTGCGCGCATAGTCGGCCAGGCCTTCGTCGCTGTCGACCGACGGGCCGGGTGCCAGCTCCTCGGCGATCCATCCGCTCTTCAGCAGCGGCGCGCTCATGCGGCGCACGAAGCGGATCGCCTCCACCACGGCCTTCAGGTCACAGCCGGCGTCATCGCTGCCTTCCTCGAAATAGTGGAAGTTCACCAGCGGCGTGTCGCGCGGATCGGCCGAACGCAGGCGCACGGTGCCGGCGCGATTGCGCGTATGGGCCTTGAGCACGGCCCAGGTCAACTGGTCGGGCTGGTCGCGGATCCACTTCGAGAAGCCGCTGAAGTAGCCCTCGAAGCGCGCCAGCAGCGCCATGCAGAAGAGATCGGGCTCCTCCTGGCCCGACGCGGCACGCGAGCGCTGGACCACGCCGAGCGCGGCGCCGTTGGACGCATACATGCCGCTGCGGCTGCGTTGCCACTGGCGCCACAGCGGGTCGCCGCGATCGAAGCGTGCGCCCCGCAGCACCCCCCACGGTGCCGGCATGCGGTGCGTGACGGCGATCTCGTAGCGATCCTGCAGGTTGCGGCCGACACCCGGCAGGTCGACCCGCACGGGAATGCCGTGCGCCTGCAGCTCGGCCGCCGGTCCGATGCCCGACAGCATCAGCAGCTGCGGCGTGTTGAAGGCGCCGCCGCACAGGACCACCTCGCGCCGGGCGCGCACTTCGCGCCGGGTGCCGGCGTCCTCGTTCGGCGCCGCATGGGCGCGGTAGAGCCGCGCGCCCTTCAGGTACTCGACGCCGCAGGCCTCGCCATCGGCATCGAACAGCACCCGCGTGGCGAGCGCATCGAGTTCGATGTGCAGCCGGTCGGGACAGCGTGCCGCGACCTCCAGCAGCCGCTCGCGCACGCCGCTGCGGCGGTGGCCGGAGGTCGCGAGGGGCGTGTAGCAGATCCCTTCGAAGCTGCCGGGCCGCGAGCGCCGGGAATTCGGATCGCCCAGGCCGCCGCGCAACCAGCGCAGCGTGCTGCGCAGCGGGGTCGGCAGGCTGCGGGTGAAGCTGCTCGCGGTCTCGCGCAGCACCCGCAGCAGGCCGTCGTCGCCGAGCACCGACAGCGGGATCGATTTCTCGGTCCGCAGCCAGCCGCTCCAGCCATGGCCGGTCGGGTCCAGCCCGACATGCCGCAGCGCGCGCCAGACCGGCCGGTGCCGGCAGTCCTCGACGCGCTGCGCGTAGCGGCGCATGGCGGTCGCGCGCCACGAGGGGTCGCCGGTGAGCCGGGCGATGCGATTCCAGTCCGAGGCGTGCGGCAGCATGAAGATCATCGCGTTGTGCGAGGTGCAGCCGCCGAGGCCGGCGGCGCGCGGATAGAGCACGCCCTGCCCCGCCTGGTGCTTCCAGTCCCTGGCCTGCTGCGCCTCGTCGGCGTAGTGGCGCACGCGGAAGTCCCAGCGCAGCGCCGGGTTCTCGCAGGCGAAGGCATGGAAGGCCGGCACGTCGTAGTCGTCCGGCAGGCGGGCATCGCCGCTGCGCGGATCACCGCCGGCATCGAGCAGGAAGACCCGCATGCCGGCCTCGGCCAGGCGGGCCGCCAGGGTGCCGCCGCCCGCCCCCGAACCGACGATCACGTAGTCCCAGTCACTCGCGTCGGATCCGGGCATGCGTGGCGTTTCGATGGGGCTCAGAAGGTCTTCAGGAAGGCGATCAGCGCCCGCTTGTCGTCGTCGCTCAGTTCGGGCTCGCGGCCGAAGGCCTTTTCGTCGGCGCTCAAGCCCTCCTGCCGGTTGAACTCGGCGGTGCCGAAATAGTGGCCGCGGTTGACCACGAAATCGCGGCACTTGCTGAGTTCGAGCATCGGCTCGCGCAGCGCCGCGAAGTGCTTGCGCAGTTCGTCGTCGCTGGCACCGGCGGGCGCGCTCGCGAGCGCCAGCTTGAGCTTGACCAGCAGTTCGCCGACGTCCTTCACATGCGAGGCCTTGTCGCCCAGGTCGTTGCTTTCGGCGCGCAGCTTGAGATTGGCCAGCAGGTTCACCGGCACGCCCTCGGGGATCGGGCCGAGGACGATGTCGCCGTCCTTCTGCACCAGCCAGGGCAGCCAGCGGTGCAAGGCGCCCTGGAGCGGCCGCAGCGCCTCGGGCACGTAGCCGGTCGGGATCGTGACGACGCTGCGTTCGGTGGTGCGGTCGATGGTGCCGCCGACCTTGGCACCCAGCACCGCATCGGGCTTGCGCCTGTCGGGCCACAGCATCTGCTCGATCGCCTCGTCGAAGACCTTCATGCGGCCTGCGACCGACGGGTCGCCGTTGGCATCGCCGACGGTGTTGTTGAGCAGGAAAGGCGCGGTCGACCAGACGCTGATCAGCGACGGCACGCGCGTATAGCCGCGTCCGCCCGCCGGCATCGCGTAAGGCCTGGGCTCGCCCGTGAACGGATCGCTCAAGGTCACGGTGCCGACCGAGGGCAGGTTCTTGTAGGTCTGCGACGAGAAGTTGTCCCAGATGTTGCCCTCCAGCGCATTGGTCGCCAGCGGGCTGCAGGCGTTGGTACGCAGCAAGGTGACCGGGATCCGCGCCTCGGTCGACAGGTAGTTGTTCTTGAGGAAGTCCGGCGCCTGGACGATCTTGCGCATCTGCGCCTTGTAGTCCTCGGTCTGGGTCCAGCCCCAGTAGCGCTTGAAGCAGTCGACATAGCCCGGGCCCGCACAGCGCGCCGGATTCAGCTCGAGCGAGGCCGGCAGCGGCGGCGCCTTGCTCGAATGGCAGCGCGCACAGGTGTTGGCGAAGGCCAGCTTGCCGCGCTCCAGCGTGGCGGCGTCCGCGCCCAGGTAGGTGTCGCCGCCGGGTGCGTCCTTCAGGCGGTCGGGCTGGGCAGCCTTGAGAAAGAACAGCGCGGTGTTCGGCGTCCCGGCTTCGGTCGCCTGCCAGTAGCTCGAGTTCTTCTGCGCCGAGGCGATCCTGATCGGCGTGATGGTCTTGCCGCCGATCACCGGATTGAAATGCAGCAGCCATTCCTCGCTGAACAGGCCGATGTTGAGGTAGACCCGGTTCAGCGCGCCCAGCAGCCCGACCGAATCGGCGCCGTCCTTGAGCACATGCGGCGTGTAGACCACCGAATCGGCCTTCGAGAAGAACTCGGTCAGCGGCCCGCTGGCGATGAAGTCGTTGAACTGCTTGTTGTCGAGCTCGCCGCCCGCCAGCTTCTCGCGGCCGATGCGCCGCGCCATCTCCATTCGCGACGGAAAGTCGTAGACCGCGTTCATGGTGCGCGGATTGTTGATGCCGTCGGTCGAGACCAGCGAGGTGTCCATTGCGCCCGGCCGGTAGGTGTGGGCCAGCTGGTACATGTAGTTGGTCCGCCCCTCGGCCTTGTTGGCGTTGAAGATGAAGAGCCGGTCGACCCACATGTACTGTGCGCCCACCGAGGAACTCAGGTTCTCGAATTTCGGATTGTTCGGATCGGCCGGCGGCTTCACCGGGCTGGGGCCGACGTGGCAGAAGCCGCAGGACATGCCGACCCGGTACGGGCGCACCAGGTCCTGGCGGTTGTAGTAGCTCGGATCGGTGTAGTACTTCTCGGCATCCCAGGTCTTGGCGGCCTTCTCGTCGAAGGCCGGATTCGGAAACAGGCGCAGTCCCGCGATGCCGGTGGCCCAGCCGTAGAAGGAGCCCACCGGTTGCATCGTGCCGTCGCCCAGCGGCCTGCCGCGCGAGCCGGTCGCGACGCCCGGGTACTTGCTCTCGTTCTCGAAGGGATCGGGCGCGCAGTCCTTGCTGCGGACGTCGAGCCAGAGGCCGCGGCGCTCCTTGTCGGGTCCGGCGGCGTTGCCGAAGCAGGGCTCGTTGACCAGGCCGAAGTACTGCCAGCGATTGGTCCGGGAGTAGCCCAGGCTGGGGTGCGAGCTGATCACCTTCAGCAGGTCGAAGGCGCCGAAGGTGTAGTCGGTCATCTGGGTCCAGAAGCGGTCGTTGCCGCCGCTCCAGACCAGCCACATGTTGCGGCCCTTGATTTCCTCGGGGCTCAGCGCGATGCCGTTGTCCATGTCGTGGAAGTAGTCCTCGCCGGCGTGCGGGAACGAGGCCGCGTCGCGGCCGGCGATCTTCGCCTCGTCCTGCACCTCGCCGGGCTGGGGGCCCTTCGAGCAGGCCGCAAGCAGCACGCCGACGAGCAGCGGCAGCCATCGAGCGCCGCGGCGGATACCCTGGTTCATTGCCATTCCTCCTGCGGCCAGCGCTTGGGTGAACGGGCCTTTCGAGAGCGCAGTGTGGAGGGGGCTCCAGGCATTGCCTATCGGCCATGCGACGTATGGCTATCGCTCGCCCCGGGTTGGGCTTTCTGCGTGTCGCCCGTACGCGCACCGCCGATGAGCAGCCAGGCGCTCAGCGCACTCAGCAGCGCGAGGGCGGCGCACAGGCCCATCACCCAGCGGAAGCCGGACACGAAGGCGGCATGGACCGTGTGCCTGAGCGCCGCGGCGGCGCTTGCATCGGCGCCCGGCGGCAGCGCGGCGCCGGCCAGCTGGCTGCGCTGGGCCTGCATGAAGGCCACGGCCTCGGGCGAGGCGCCGATGTCGCGCAGGCCGGCGCCCAGGCGGGCGTCGAAGGCCCAGACCATGACGAGGCCGAAGACCGCGATCGCCAGCACCGCGGYGGCGCGCGAGACCGCGTTGTTGACGCCCGAGGCGATGCCCGCGAGATCCGGGCCGACGGCGTTCATCACGGTGGTGGTGAGCGGCGCGACGGTCACCGTCATGCCGAAGCCGAGCACCAGCACCGCCGGGAAGAAGGAGGTCCAGTAGCCGGCGCCGACGCCCGGCAGCGTGAACAGCGCGAAGCCCAGGGCCGCGATGCCGGGCCCGACCACCAGCGGCAGGCGCGGACCGAAGCGGTCGACCAGTTGTCCGGCCCAGGCCGACAGCGCGAACATGATCAGGATGAAGGGCAGCAGCGCCGCACCGGCCACGGTGGCCGAGTAGCCCTGCACCTGGATCAGGTTGAGCGGAAAGAAGTAGAGGCCGCCCCCGAGTGCCGCATAGAGCAGCAGCGTGAGCAGGTTGGCGCCGCCGAAATTGCCGATCCGCAGCAGCGACAGGGGCAGCATCGGCGAGCGAACCCGCAGCTCGATGGCGACGAAGGCCACGCTCGCCGCCATGCCGCCGAGCAACGCAGCCCGTACGGCGGTGGCATCCCAGCCCTGGGTCGGCGACTCGATGAACGCATAGACGATGCCGCCGAGCGCGACCGTGGCGAGCGCCGCACCGCGGAGATCGAGCCGCTCGCCGGCTGCCGCGCCGCCGCGGCTTTCGGGCACGTGGCGCCAGACGATCCACAGCACCAGGGCGGCCATCGGCAGGTTGACCAGGAAAGCCCAGGTCCACGAGTAGCGATCGACCAGGAAGCCGCCCAGCACCGGCCCGACCGCGGCCGTGATGCCGCTCGCGCCCGACCAGGTGCCGATCGCCCGGCCGCGCTCCTTCTCGGGATAGGAGGCGCTGATGAGCGCCAGGCTGCCGGGCACCAGCAAGGCGCCGCCAACGCCCTGCACCGCACGCGCCGCGATCAGCTGCTGCACAGTGCCTGCCAGCGCGCAGCCCACCGAGGCCAGCGCGAACAACGCCACCCCGAGCGCAAAGATCCTGCGGCGGCCGAAGTGGTCGCCGAGCGAGCCGCCGACCAGCAGCAGCGCAGCCAGGAACAGGGCATAGGACTCGACCACCCATTGCGCCTGGAACGCGCTCGCACGCAGGTCGGCCTGGATCGCCGGCAGCGCGACATTGACCACGGTGCCGTCGATGAAGGCCATGCTCGAGCCGACGATGGCCGCGGCGAGCACCCAGGGCCTGGAGGCCGGCGGGCAGTCGGCCACCTCGCAGCCGTAGCGGATCAGGCTGTCGTCCCCGGGTGGTTTGCCGATCTGAGGCATGCGGCAGTATGCGGCCCCATGCGGCGGCGGACAATCACCGGCTCATGACACGCTGCGAAGCCCTGGCCACCGAGATCGCCGAATCGGCTCGCGGGCGGCGTCGGCCCGGGGCCCGGGGCCGAGCACCGGCCACGGGTCCGCCTCGAGCCTCGTGATAGATTGCGCGCCGGGAAGTCTCCCGGGCCGGCGTGCTCGAAAAGAACGGAAAAGGATCGGAATGGGACCCTGGCTGACCAGGATGCTGAAGCGCATCGTGCTGCTGCTGGGCATCGTTTTCGTCACCCTGATCGGGGTGCGCACCTACGATGTGCAGCGCGGTCCCCCGCTCGAACCCTGGCACACGCACGTGCCGCGCGAATTGTCCGGCGACGAGATCCGGAAGGCCGACTGGCCAGCCTGGCTGGCGGCCGAGAACGCGGCCTTCGACGAGGTCCGGCAACAGGTCAGCGAGAAGCTGCCGCCCGAGCTGAAGACGCCCTCCAACCGCTATTTCGACGGCAGCCCGATCTACCCGGGCCACTTCCGCCAGGACTGGAACCGCTCCTACGTCCTCGATCCGCAAGGTCCGCCGAAGGGTGCGGTGGTGCTGCTGCACGGCCTGACCGATTCCCCCTACAGCCTGCGCCACGTGGCCACGCTGTACCGCGACCGCGGCTTCGTGGTCGTGGCCATCCGGATGCCGGGCCACGGCACGGTGCCCGCGGGGCTGACCCATGTGCAATGGGAAGACTGGTCCGCCGCGACCCAGCTCGCGGTGCGCGAAGCCCGCCGCCGCGTGCCGGCGCCGCTGCCGCTGCACGTCGTCGGCTTCTCCAATGGCGGTGCCTTGGCGACCAAGTACGCGCTCGACGCCATCGACGACCCGAAGCTCGCGCGGCCCGACCGGTTGATCCTGATCGCACCGATGATCGGCATCACCGAACTGTCGCGCTTCGCCGGGGTCTTCGGCTGGCCGGCGATCTTCCCGGCTTTCGCCAAGGCGGCCTGGCTCGGCATCGTGCCCGAGTTCAATCCCTTCAAGTACAACTCGTTCCCGGTCAACGGCGCACGCCAGTCCTCGCTGCTGACGCGCGACCTGCAGGCCCATGTGGCGCGCGAGGAGCGCGACGGCCGGCTCGACCAGCTGCCGCCGATCCTCACTTTCCAGTCGCTGATCGACTTCACGGTCAGCACCCGTGCCATCGTCACCGGCCTCTATGCGCGGCTGCCGGCCAACGGCAGCGAACTGGTGCTGTTCGACCTCAATCGCAGCGTCAAGTTCGGACCGCTGCTGCGCTCCGGCAGCGACCTGCGGCCCGACCGGGTGTTGCCGCCGGCCCCGCGGCGCTTCCGCACGACGCTGGTCACCAATGCCGACATCCACAGCCGGGAGGTCGTCCAACAAGTGACCGAGGCCGGAGCGACCACGGTCCAGACGCGGCCGATCGGGCTCGAGTTCCCGCTCGAGGTGTTCTCGCTCTCGCACTTGGCCCTGCCCTTCCCGATCACCGATCCGCTGTACGGCATCCGGCCCGACGACAGCGACGACTTCGGCGTCAACCTCGGCGCCCTGGCCGTGCGCGGCGAGCGCGGCGGCCTGATCGTCAGCCTGGATTCGCTGACCCGGCTGTCCTCGAACCCGTTCTACGACTTCATGGCCGAGCGCATCGCGGCCGTCATCCCGGCACCCTGAGCGCGACGGCAATCGCGACGCGGCCAGGGTCCGGCGGCCGCCGGATCAGCGAGCAGCCATGCGCACCAGGCGAGCAGTCTCTTCCGCCCGTGCATCGTCGACCTCGCGCAACACGCCGCCGAGGTCCACCGGCCCGGTCGCGCTTGCAAAGCTGCCCGTCAGAACCGACGCCGGATGCAGTTCGCCATGCTCGTAGAGGCTCCAGATCTCTTCGCCGTAGCGCATCGAAAGAAGCTCGGGCGCGAACTGCCCGAAGAAGGCGCCGAGATTCGCCACGTCGCGCAGCAGCATCCGGCGCGCATGGTTGTTGCCGGCGGCGTCGACCGCTTGCGGCAGGTCGATGACCACCGGGCCATCGGCGCCGAGCAGCACGTTGAATTCCGAAAGATCGCCATGCACCACGCCGGCACAGAGCATCCGGACCACTTCGACCAGCAGCGTCCCATGGTGCCGCCGCGCATCCTCGGGCGTGAACAGCACGTCGTTGAGACGCGGTGCGGCATCCCCCAGCGCATCGGTGACCAGTTCCATCAGCAGCACGCCATCGCAGAAGTTGTAGGGCGCCGGCACGCGGACGCCCGCGGCCGCCAGCCGGTAGAGGGCATCGACCTCGGCACTTTGCCAGGCGGCCTCGGTGGCTTGTCGTCCGAACTTGGTGCCCTTGGCCATGGCGCGCTGGAGACGCGTGTTCTTGACCTTGCGGTTTTCCGTGTAGTCGACGGCCTGGCGAAAACTGCGCTGCGTGGCCTCCTTGTAGATCTTCGCGCAGCGCGTGTCGTCGCCGCAGCGCACCACGTAGACCATCGCTTCCTTGCCGCTCATGAGCTGGCGTACCACGCTGTCGATCAGTCCTTCGTCGATCAGCGATTGCAGTCGGGGGGGTGCTTTCATGGCACATTCTGCCCGTCGGCCATTTCACAGGCCGATGCAGACACCCCGATTCAGCCCTTCAGGCGTGGATCCAGAACGCGCTCTCCGCGAATTCCTCGCCATTCCACCAGCCGGCCTTGCCGGGGCCGCGGCCGAAGTTGCGCGCACCGGCCTGGCTCTGCAGTGGCGCGACGACGTCGCCCGCGACGTTGCGGCGTGCGCGCTCGGTGCCGGTCTCCGGCACCACGGCCACGATGTGGCCCGAACGGCCGTCTTCCTTCCGCCGCGCAACGATCAGGCCGACGGCGCCCTGGTTGGCCGCCTGCTGCAATTCGGTCACGGTGGCGCTGCGGCGCCAGCCGAATCCCTGGCCGAAGTCGCGCAGCCAGCGGAACAGGTCGTTGGCGCGCATCTCGGTGATCGTATTGCCGATCAGTGGCGCCACCTGCGTCCCGCCCGCGAGCGAAAGAATGGCCGGCGTGGTCCACCAGACACGCGGCAGGTAGACGCCTGCGAGGTGGCAGTAGTCGTGGCTGTAGATGTTGCAGAAGGTCAGGCCCGCGCGCGGCTGGTAGCGCTTGTGCGCCGGATTGTCGACCGCCAGCCAATCGACGATGGCGCCGAGTTCGCCACGCAGCGCCTCGGCACTGCCGCCCGGCCGGCCCGGCTGCTTTGCTTCGTTCAGCGAATGCGCGCTGGCCGGGTCGCGGCGCCGGGTGACGCTGCCGGACGCCCGCGGCATGCTCACAGCCGGCGGCGTGAAGGCTGCCGTCAACGCCGTCGCCCGGGCGCCCTTGGCCGCTGCTGCGCGCCGGGGCACGGGTGCCGGCGCCAGGAACTTCATCGACGCAAAGCCGCGCAGCAGCGCACCGGACAGCGCCGTCTCGACCTCCATGAAGCCCTTGACCGCGGTGCCCGTCACGGCGCGCACCATGTGCCCGCTCGGCAGATTCGCGACCACGTTGGCCTGCGGCGGCGCGCTGATGACCGGCGCGCTGCGCAGGCGCAGCATGCCGTCGGTCGTGGTCACCACCATCGCCTGGCCCTGGGCAATCGGCGGCGCGGGCGCTGGAACGATGGCGACGCCCGGCGGTGTCTCGACCGGCGCCGCCGGGTCACCCGCCAGCGCGACGCTGCGCGAGAGCTGGAGGTAGTCGAACAGAAGCTCGCCATAGAAGCTGGTGCCGTTGAAGTAGCCCTGCTTGAGGCCCTTGGACGGCTTGAAGCCGCCGGTGTTGTAGGCGATGCCGACGGCGGCGAGTTCGAGGTCGCCGAGCGAGGAGCGGTTCTGAAAACCCAGCTTCCGAAGCGCATTGCGCAGCTCGTCCAGGCATTGGCCCAGTGTCTGCTCGAACTGCTCGTAGCGGCGCTCCAGGAAGTAGTCCGGGTCGGACACGAAGAACTGCAGGTCGCGCTGGAACATGCCGTAGCCATGGCAGAACTTGTCGGGCCGCGCCGCCACCGCCGTGTAGCCCGGCACCTGCGCCGCCATGTCGACCAGCGCCTGGTGCGCGATCGCGAACATCCGGTCGCCGTTCGGCCGCGCCAGCAGGTCTGCCTTGGTGGTCGGGAAGGCCCGGCGTCCCTTGTCCGCGTCGAGCGTGTCGCCGACGCAGAGCGCGAGGATTCGCGCCGTCGGCAGGTTCTTGCGGCGCAGCAGCGGCCAGATGTGGCCGGTCTCCTGGCAGGCGATGGCGGCGATCATGTCCACCGTCAGCGGGGTGCCGCCCAGCAGCGGAACGATCCGCGGCTGGAACTCGGTCTTGAACCACAGGATGTCCGAACGATCAGGCATGGGCCCCCCTTGCGCTGCGCAGGGCCCGACGATAGGAGCCCGCCCCGCGGCCGGCAATCGGCCGTCGGAGATAGAGGGGCGGTTCAGGCGTGGCGGGCGGCCGCCTGGCGGGTCCGCAGCGTACTGCAGACCGCCGCCACCGCGGCGCAGCAGGCGGCGAGCGCGAGGGCGATCACCTGCCCCTTGCCGTCGTGCGGGCTCCAGAAGCTGAAGATGCCGGCCAGCAGCACCGCCCCCAGGGTCTGGCCGGTGAGCCGCGCGGTGCCCAGCATGCCGCTCGCCGCGCCGCTGCGGTGCGGCGGTGGCGTGGTCACGATGGTGTGGTTGTTGGGCGACTGGAACAGTCCGAAGCCCAGCCCGCACAGCGCCATGCGCCAGACGATGTCGCCGTTGCCCGGCTGGGCCGGCAGTGTCGCCAGCAGCGCCAGGCCGGTGGCCAGCAGGGCCAGCCCGATGCCGCCGAGCAAGCCGTCCGGATATCGACCGATCAGCCGACCCGCGATCGGCGCCATCACCACGATCGCCAGCGGCCAGGCGGTGATCAGCAGGCCGGCCTCGAAGTGCGAGCGCCCGTAGGTGTCGAGCAGCAGAAAGGGCAGCGCGATGAAAGACAGCATCTGGGCACAGAAGGCACCGACCGAGGTGCCCATCGAGAGCGCGAACACCGGGATGCGCAGCAGGTCGACCGGGAACAGCGGCAGCGCGAGCGCGGCCTGCCGCCGCAGGTAGACGACGCCGACCGCGACGCCGGCCAGCAGCAGCGCCCAGGCCAACGGCCCGCCGCCCTGCCCCGTTTCGCCGCGCACGCCCAGGCGGTCGGCGCCGATGAAGATCAGCGCGAACATCGCCACGTTGAGCGCGACATCGACGAGAGAAAAGCGAACGGCGGACGACTTCGCGGCATTGACCGGCAGCGCCCTCAGCCCGAGCACCAGCACCAGCGCCCCAAGCGGCACGTTGAGCGCGAACAACCAGGGCCACGAAGCCACCGACAGGATCGCGGCCGCCACCGACGGGCCGGCCACCGAAGCGGTCGCCACCACCATCGAATTGATGGCCATGCCGCGCCCGAGCTGGGCCGACGGGTAGATCAGCCGGACCAGGGCGGCATTGACGCTCATGATGCCGGCGGCGCCCAGCCCCTGCAGCGCGCGGCCGGCGATCAGCATGCCGAGCGAGTTCGACAGCGTCGCGATCAGCGAAGCCGACGCGAACAGCGCCATGCCGGTGAGATAGACGCGCCGAAAGCCGATCCGGTCGCCCAGCGAGGCCAGCGGCAGCAGCATCACCAGCGTGGCGATCTGGTAGGCGTTGACGACCCAGATGGCATGCGCCGGATCGGCCCGCAACTCGCGCGCGATGCCCGGCAGCGCGAGGTTGACGATGGTGCCGTCGAGCACCGCCACCGCGATGCCGAGGATGACCACCACCATGGCGTGCCGGCGCTGCGGCTGCGGC